>CAIWRB010000138.1 GCA_903914955.1 uncultured Chloroflexota bacterium
CTTCGGACAAAAAACATGGTACTTACAGGAGTAGAAAATATGACGATTGCTTTTATAAGTTTGTGCGCTCATAACAGCTAGTATACAAGCAAAACCGTTCCTTACATCTCCACTGCTAAAGCAGGGAGCTTTACGGATCATTTGGTAAATTAATATTCATTCTAATTCAGTAATTGGAAACCCATCATCTTTCCACGTCAAAATTAACAAATGTCTAATGCTAAAATTGTGACGATTGTCGTCCGCTTTGGTGACATTTACGCCTATGGATGAGCAATTAGATTGGGTATCATCATTGGGTAAAGAAGAAAAGACATTAGATGTAATAGTTACCCCTGAATGCGGAGGCATAATGCAGGCTGTTCCGAGTGAATTTTTAGCGATTGACCGAAAAGAACGCGCAAATCGTCCTTTTTTCGATCTTGACTTACGCGCACCTGAAGTGCGTACTTGCGACTTCGAAGATGTTGTCATCGAATTTAATCCTGATCGCGCAATGTCTGAAGCAGCGCGTTGTATTCATTGCCCTGACCCAGCGCCCTGTATGCTGGCATGCCCAACATTAAACGACATTCCATCAGCCATGTGGTTGATCGAGCAGGGACGTTTTGTAGATGCGGCGGGTATTTATCATAAAACCAGTTCCCTTCCCGAAGTATGTGGGCGCGTCTGCCCACACGAGGCTTTGTGCCAGGGATCCTGCGTCTTAAATAAACACCATCAACCAGTCCTGTGCGGCGAGTTGGAATCATTTACAGTCGATTACGAACGCCGTACTGAAGGATATATCATTCCCGTTGGCACACCCAAAGATAGAAAAGTAGCCATTATTGGCGCAGGCCCGGCCGGGTTGGGATGTGCTGACCTATTGGTTCAAAAAGGCTACGAGGTAACCATTTTCGAATCCAAACCTGCACCGGGTGGATTGCTTGTTTACGGTATTCCAAATTTCAAACTCCCCAAAGATGTCTGGGGTGAAAAATGGGAAGAGTACGAACACGCCGGCGTGAAGTTTGTTCCAAACACGTACATTGGTAAAGATAAAACAATTGACAGTTTATTTGAAGAAGGTTTCGAAGCTGTCTTCATTGGCGTTGGCGCTGAAATTGACTCAAAGATGAAAGATACCCCCGGCACCGACCTGCCCGGTGTTTATGAAGCTACCGACTTCTTGATCCGCGGTAATGTAGATGCCGATCAACTCCCTGAAAATATGCGTCAACCGCTTGAAGTTGGCAAACGTGTAGTTGTCATCGGGGGCGGGGACACTGCCTCAGACTGCCTGCGTACCGCACTGCGACTCGGGTCAGAAGAAGTCACCTGTCTCTATCGGCGCACTGAAAAAGAAATGCCCGGCGGAAAGAAAGACCGCAAGATGGCACGTGAAGAAGGCGCAAAATATCGTTTCCTGACCCAACCTGTAAAATTCATAGCCGGCGCTGATGGAAAACTCGCGGCTGTTGAATGTATCGAAATGAAACTCGGCGAACCCGATGCAAAAGGACGCCGCGCACCTGTTCCAGTCGAGAACTCCAATTTCAGCGTTGCTACGGATACGGCAGTCCTCGCGCTGGGCTACTCAGCTGATCCAATTATTGGTAAAACCACACCCGGTCTTGAAGTATCAAAATGGGACGAGATCATCGTCAAAGATAAATCCAAGGGCAGTACCTCACGCGAAGGCGTCTTTTCTGGCGGCGACTGTGTCACCGGGCCAGACCTCGTGGTCACCGCAATGGTGGCTGGAAGAAAAGCCGCGCTCGCAATTGACGCATATTTAAAAAACAAAAAATAACCTGTTGTAGAGGGCAGGGTGTAATAGGAGGGCAGGATTTTCAAATCTCGCCCTCCTCGTTTGTTATAATCCATAGCATGTTCCAACGCATCGTACGCGGATTTGAAATAACAATTATCCTACTCGCCCTTGCTCTGATCACCGGCTACAGCAACCCCTCACTCATTAATCAGATCGAAAAGGTGCGTACCTACACACGTCAGATCGAGTTTAACTACCTGACATGGATGGGAAATGCCGCAATGGTCAAATTGCGCTCCGCCTCCATTGGAGCACCTTATACATTTGACAACACCTCGCAAAAACAGATCGTCACGGAATATCTTCGCATTACGCAATCAATACTTGAAAAAGAATATTTGCTTGAGACCATCTACGCGGACGCGAATATCACAGACAAGGAACTTGGTTCCATAACCGTGCGGGAAGAACTTGCGACGCTTTATTCCAGACAAACAAAATTAGCCCCATTCGCAGAAGCGGTAATACAAGATCAAGTGAGTCAAGTTCTCGCAGAAAACGGACTCACCACTATCGGTCAGCCTGTGCCAAATGTCTGGTATCACTCTACAGCATTGCCCATGGCACTCATCGTTTCTCCACGCGACCATATTGAGCAGATCGCGAATATCTCAGTGGATACAAACCTTCCGCTGGATCAACAAGCCGCACTCGAAAGCCGCGTGGATAAAGGGCTCAACACATCTTCGCTGGTAGTTGGCATTGGAGGCGTGGGCGTTTATCCAACCATGGTCATGCGAACCACCGACCTGAAATGGCTGCTCAGCGTCGTAGCACACGAATGGACGCACAACTATCTTACACTCCGGCCGCTTGGAGTTTTATACGGCGAGACGCCAGAACTCCGCACCATGAACGAAACGACCGCTTCCATCGCAGGAGACGAGATCGGGGCGCTTGTCGTAAAGCGTTTTTATCCCGAATTAAACACTGCTTCGCGCCCAAACCTCAGCTTGATCTCTGCGTCAAATGGCAATTCTCAATCTGAATCATTTGCCCCTCCGCCCTTTGATTTCCGTGAAGAGATGCATCAAACACGTGTCACAGCTGATGCCCTGCTTGCTGAAGGAAAAATTGAAGAAGCAGAATCTTATATGGAAAAACGTCGCCTTGTCTTTCTTGAAAACGGCTATTTATTTCGCAAAATCAATCAGGCATATTTTGCATTTAACGGAGCCTATGCAAGCTCACCCGGAGGCGCGGCAGGAGAGGATCCGGTCGGGCCTGCGGTACGCGCCTTGCGTGAACAAAGCGCTTCACTGGCAGATTTTGTGAACACAATCGCTTTGATGACCAGCTTTGAGCAATTACAGAAAGCCGTAAACCAATAAATGAAAAATTTTTTATTTCCATGGATTTTGGCTATCACAGCAATTTTCTTCCTGAATGCCTGCTCTTCAAAAACTGAAATTCCACCAAGCACCCCGGTTTTCGTTGAAAATCCAACCATCATCGACACGCCCACTACCGAGATCAGTTGCTCGGCAATCTTCACTGAACCAACGCCGGCACCCGCTTCCACCTCGCTCTTTCCTCCAGTTAGTGGGGCTGATTTTTTAATCGGACCTACCGACGCGCCCGTGACCATTATCGAGTATTGTGATTTTCAAGCCGAAGGATGCGCCACAATGTCAACTGTCATTGAACGGTTGATGAAGGAACAGGATAATGTACGATTTGTATTCCGGCCCCTGCCATTGACCGGCATCGCGGATAAATCAGATCTGTCAGTGGTGGCAGCGCTTGCAGCTGATGAGCAGGATAAATTCTGGGTGATGTATGATCTATTGTTCGCAAGATACAATGAATGGATAAATTTGAAGCCAGACCAATTCAATGCCTGGGTGGCTAGAGAGGCTGTCAAAGCTGGCATAAATGGGGATCAATTCAAAGCGGCGCTTATTTCCGAAAAGGCAACAAGCACAATGAAGTCAATGTATGAGACGGCGAAGAAAATAAATATTCCAGCGATTCCGCTGGTTCTCATCAATGGTGCAATTCAGCCATCCTATGTTCTTGATTTCCAAAACATAAGCGATACAGTCGGCCTGATCGCACTCGGCAAAAAACAATTTACCACATGCCCTGTTTTTAATATTGATCCGGCAAAACAATATATCGCGACGATCCACACAGAAAAAGGCGACATTGTAATGCAGCTGTTCCCAGACAAGGCGCCTTTGGCTGTTAATTCATTTGTATTCCTCGCGCAAAATAAGTGGTTTAACGGTGTAACTTTTCATCGCGTGATCCCCGGGTTTGCGGCGCAGGCCGGCGACCCAAGTGGAACTGGTAAAGGCAACCCTGGATATTTCTTTAACACCGAGCACAGCAATTTAAAATTTGACAAGCCCGGTCTGGTCGGTATGGCCAACTCCGGGGCCGATACGAACGGAAGCCAATTCTTTATCACCTTTGCTCCCGCCCCTCATCTCGACAACGGCTATACAATTTTTGGACAGGTCATCAGCGGGCTGGAAGTGGCGGAGAAATTAACTCCACGTGATCCTTCACAAGGCGCGGCCTTGCCAGCGGGTGACAAAATATTGAGCGTAGACGTGGATGTGAAATAATGCAAAAAAATAAAACACACTTGCCTTCGATCTTAATACTGATCGTTCTTGGAATTAGCACAGCCTTCGTCTTATTAATTTCATTTGGATTGGGAGTATCCTCGATCGTCAAACTCTTCACAAATGGCGGCGACCCTGCCGGGGGAATGATCAGCTCATTTGCATTCGGCTTTGAGTTTATTATCCTTTTGTTGTGTTCATGGGCCGTTCTGCAAAAAAGCATGGGACGCGAATCGGCCGAACGTCCATTCAAGTTTCCATTTGCTGGCTGGCAGATTCCTGCAGTGATAGGGATCGTTATTTTTTCAGCAACACTCGGGGGAATTACTGCTTTCACAGAGATCACCTGGCTAAACTGGATCGTACTGCCCCTCTTAACCATCCTTGTGATCGTACCGCCACTTTGGATGCTAATCGGCATCGGCACACACGGGCTTGAGCTTGGTCCGCGCTGGCGTGTCTTTAGCATAATTGGACTGAGCATGTCAATCAGTCCATTGATCATGATCATCTTGGAGATGATCGTTTTGCTGGCGGTCATTTTTGCTGGAATAGCGATTATTGCCATTCAGAATCCTACTCTATTTCAGGAAATGCTAAACCTTGGCCAGCAGTTGCAAACAGGTGCAGACCCTGAACGGATATTGACTCTGATCGCTCCTTACATCGCCACTCCGTCAGTGATCGCAGTTCTACTCGGATACATTGCAGTCTTAGTTCCCATGATCGAAGAACTTCTTAAACCTCTCGCAGTTTGGATCTTTGCAAAAAACATGGAATCACCTGCACAAGGCTTTGCGATGGGAATATTTAGCGGCGCAGCTTTCGCCCTGCTTGAAAGCCTAAACGCAAGCGGGGATGGCAGCACAAGCTGGCCTGTGATCGTAAGTATCCGCGCGGGTACCAGCCTTTTACACATGACTGCTTCGGGGCTGGTCGGTTGGGGAATTGCCTCGGCTTTTCGCGAGAAGCGCGCCCGTCGATTCTTTGCCGCCTATTTTTCAGCCGTGGCCATCCATGGGATTTGGAACGCCTGTGCCATCGGTGCAGGCTTTTCCGTGATCGGAGAATTCATCGGAAAACCCGAATGGCTTTTCAATATCATTCCCGCAGCGGTTTGCGGTATGTCCGTTTTGGGGATCGGGATGTTCGCTTTATTGATCAGCGCAAATCGCAAATTGAACGATACTGCCATCACCCTGCCAGATATGCCCGTCGAAGAGAAAAATAATGAGGAAGAAAAATAAAACTTATGATCTATTCATCCACCGCGCGTGAAGGCGATATCGCACAATTGGTCGGGCTCACCCACAAACATTTCATTTTTCCCCTCAAAGCAGGCGGCGACATTCAAAGTCATCGCGGAGTGCTCAAGCATGATGACTTGATCGGCCTGCCGTGGGGTTCGCAAGTTTTCAGTCATATGGGTGCGCCTTTCTTTTTATTACAACCGTCCATCGCGGATATTCTCAATGATCTGCCTCGCACCACTCAAATTTTGTACCCAAAGGATATTGGCTACCTGCTTATTATGATGGGCATCGCGCCCGGCCAACTTATATT
Source organism: uncultured Chloroflexota bacterium (assembly GCA_903914955.1). Classification (GTDB taxonomy): domain Bacteria; phylum Chloroflexota; class Anaerolineae; order Anaerolineales; family Villigracilaceae; genus Villigracilis. The sequence continues at coordinate 5,953 of CAIWRB010000138.1, forward strand.
GGAAGCCGGTACCGGCTCCGGCTCCATGACCATCGCGCTGGCAACTGCAATCGGCGCGGATGGAAAAGTGGTCTCTTATGAACAAAAAAAGGATACTCAGAATCTCGCCCGTAAAAATCTGGAAAGAGTCAGACTCGCTTCGCGCGTGGATTTCAAATTGCGCGACATCATTGAAGGTTTTGATGAAACTGACGCTGACGCCTTCTTTCTCGACGTGCAAAACTCGTTCGATTATATTTCTCAAGTACGCGCCGCGCTTAAGCCCGGCGGATTCTTCGGGACATTGCTTCCCACTTTCAATCAAGTTGAAAAGACATTGCACGCATTGAAAAAACATAATTTTGCATTTGTGGAAGTCTGCGAGATCATGCTTCGTCATTACAAATCTGATCCACTCCGCATCCGCCCGACCGATCGTATGGTGGCACACACTGGCTATTTAATTTTCGCAAGAAAGATCGAGCCGTCCACAGATCCGCGCGGACTGGAACTGATGAATGAAGTTAACATTGAATCATAAACAAGCATGAATCCAACTAAAGACTATATCACCCAAAAACTTTTTGAATCACAACAAAACGCGCCTGATTCTGATGGCTACGCTGAGATCCCTGTAAAACCAGACACTCGCTTGAAGAGTGCGGCGGTGCTTGTTCCATTGACTTATGTGATCGATGAATGGCATCTGTTGTTCACGCGCCGCACAGAGCGCGTTGAATCTCACAAGGGACAGGTCTCATTTCCCGGCGGCGCATCAGACGACGGCGAGACGCCCGAACAAACCGCATTACGCGAAGCCGAGGAAGAGATCGGGATGAAGCCTGCAGACGTTCAGATCCTCGGGACTCTCACCAAATTAATAACCATCAGCAGCTTTCGGGTGAGTCCGATCGTGGGCATCATTCCATATCCCTATGCGTTTAAAATTGAAGGATTCGAAGTGGAGCGTGTGTTCACGATCCCGCTACTCTGGCTGGCTAATAAAAATAATTACTGGGAATTTTCCCTGCGTGAATCAGAACGATCATTGATCGCGTATCATCCGCATGACGGCGAACTGCTATGGGGAGCCACTGCAAGAATGACGGTGAATTTTCTAAACATCCTTGAACTTTTAAAATAAAAAACCGCCATCGAAATGATGACGGTTTTTTATTTTGCAGAAATTACTTCTTGGCAGGAGCGCCTTCTTCTTCCTTCTTACCACGCTCAACACTGATGTCAGGAGCGGCAACTTCAGCGCCAGGAACAACAGCGACCACATCAGCGGCTTCTTCCTTGA
>CAIWRB010000139.1 GCA_903914955.1 uncultured Chloroflexota bacterium
ATATGGCATGGCCGAGTAATCAGGTTTTTGAATCAAAAAAAGATGAAGATTACTTCATCTTTTTTTGATTCTCGTTTTCCACAAGCGTACTACTCCAAATGCGAGATGACTCTCTGATTTACCGTATCCACATCCATGTCCATCACTGCAACGATCTTATCCCTGCCGCTCAACCCTGCCACAATATCAAGACGCGACTTCGGGACGCCCAAAGTTTCAGCCAGGAAACTGATCAATTCCTTATTGGTTTCTTCATCTGAAACCTCTGCAACAAGATGCACTTTGACCGTTCCATCGTTCAACACACCAACAATCTGGTTGCGGCTCGCGCGCGGCGTGATGCGCACAGCCAGAGCAGATCCGCGTTGACCATGGTGAAGATCAAAATTCCTTGGCATAAATTACCTCAACTTAAAAGGTTGATCAAAAAGCCAGACAAGATCTGAACTGCAATAATTAATACCAGCGGACTGAAATCAAGATTGCCCGCCAGTGGAACAATACGACGGATCGGAGTCAGAAACGGGTTGACGATACGATCCAACGCTTCACGCACAGGGTGATCAGGCGGCATAAAAAACGAGAGCAGAGATGAACCGATCACGACCCAAATAAAAAGCTGGGAAAGTACTCTAATAAATGTAACCAAGATGATAAAATTCATTAAACCTCCGTATTATATTGACGTACACCAACAATGGCAGTCCCAACTCGCACCAAAGTAGCGCCTTCCTGCACGGCCACTTCAAAATCAGAGCTGGTTCCCATCGAAAGCTCGGAAAAATCCACCTTTGGAAATTGCGAAGTTAAATATTCCTGAAGGCGTTTCAGCTTCTGAAAATAAGGCCGTGATAATTCTGCGGCAATACCAAGCGGCGGCATCACCATCAAACCGCGCACTTGTAAATTCGGCAAGGCTATTATCGCAGAAAGATCATTCACCAATGCAGACCAAAGAATCTCATCCGACGCCATCCAGCCGGATTTACTATCCTCGTTGCCAAGATTGAATTCCAACAGCACGGGCAGGGAACGCCCAGCCGCCACACAAAAACGGTCGAGTTTTTGTGCCAGCTTCAAACTATCCAAAGAATGCAACAAGTTATAGTTCTCAGCCACCATCTGCGCCTTGCGGCTTTGTACATGACCGATCATGTGCCATTCTACCGCAGAAACCCCGCGCAGAGATTTTAGTTTCGTAACACCCTCTTCAGGATAATTCTCTCCAAGAATATGCACACCCGCATCAATTGCCGCGCGGACGACTTCAATGGATTGGGTTTTGGTTACAACCACCAATTTAACAGATTCAGGATCACGGCCAACATGATTTGCCGCCCCTGAAATTTTTTCCAACGTGGATAGATATCGTTCACGGATCGATTCGACTAAATTATTCATAATCTGATTTTAACCCGAACTTCGCAACTTTCTTAACTCAAACCTGCTGAAGCGACGCGGGATACGCTAGCCTGCAGAGACCAATATCAGAAGATATTGAACACCGTTATTATGCAAGTTTCATCAATGCGCCGAATCTACCCGTTTTGCCTTTTTCGGCGCGATGCGAGAACCAATCGTCGACACGACAGGCGGTACAGATACCCGAAATTTGGATCTGCTCGACGCCCGCGTTTTTTAGTTGAATCGCGTTCGCAATCCATAGATCGAGAAAAGTGACTCCATTTCTGGTTTGCAGCATCTGGTCTGCATCTTGCATAAATTTTTCCTGAAACTGCGAGATCACATCCGCGCCTACTTCGTAATGATCGACTCCAATAGAGGGGCCAATGCCGGCGATAATATTTTCAGGTTTGCATCCATAATGTGATTGCATTCCTTCGACAGCGGCTTGCACCACACCGCGCACAGTTCCCAGCCAACCGGCATGGATGATACCGATCACTTTTTTCTGCGGGTCGTGCAACAGGATCGGCACGCAATCACCAAAGCGCATGAATAACGAAACATTGGGGTTATCGGTGAAAATAATATCCGCTTTCACGAGCGGCTGATCGAGCCGGGGCGCTCCATCAGCATAGACAATGTCTGTTCCGTGAACCAGCCATACGTCAGGAACGGAATCGGGTTCACATCCCATGGCGCGAAATGCTCGGGTTCGATTCTCTGCGACGTGCGCGGGGTCATCCCCCACCGATCCACCTAGATTAAGCGAATGCCAGGGAGCAGAACTTACGCCGCCGCGCCGGGTAAAAATACCTTGCCTGACAGCGTTGGAAAAAATATCAAAGCTGTAATAGCGAAGTTCATTTTGTTCGTGAAAAGGCATTACTTTGAAACCTGATGGACAGCGAATTTTTTAATATAATATTGGCGCGTTTCGTTCATGGACTCTTCAATATTTGGATATGCAAACCAGGCGGTCATAAATCCAAATAGGGAACCGGTGAGTATTCGCAAGTAGACAGTGCTCTCGCGATAGGGCAGAATGGTATTGAGCCACGCCCAATTGAATTGGCTGAAGAGTTGCGAGAAACCATCCAGGCCGATCGGCGCGATGCCGATCAGAAGCCATATTGCCCAATGCAAAGATTTAACTCGGCGGCCAGACAATCCGTAAATGATCCCAAATAATAAAATCGCAAGATAGATGGCCACATCGCGCTCGCAAAGAGCGACTTTGTATCCGACTGTCTCATCACCAGTATATTTACGCGCATCAAAGCGAGTGGCGCTGTATGGATCGTTAAGGTTTGGAATACCTGTAGCCTGCTCGAAAGTTTTTATGCCCGTCATGCGCGCTTCGGCCAGCGGATAGACGACCTGCTCTCCATATAGAAAAAAAGATCGAAAACCAAATTGATGACAAAGCGGGCTGTATATTCGATAGATGGCTCGCGCTGGAAGTTCTGCTCCTAACTTCATCAATGTCGGCGCGAGAAATGGCAAGCCGACATAGATCAACATGAACAAGTTCAACATAAGCAAATAACGTTTTGCGATCCAAAATGAGACGCGATCTCCTGTTGTCACTTTTTGTCCTTTCCTTATCTTCATCTGATATTCCGGGTCGCCGAGCTTCTCCAACTGATTCTTTCTGTCAGAAGCCGCGCCGAGGGTCATTTGCAATTTCTGGCGCGTGATGGGAGCTTTCAGGCTGTACGGTCCAACTTCCACAACGGGGATCTCAATAAGAAATTTTGCGAGAAGAGCATTATCTGATTCAATATCCACTTCCGCCAGACGGTGCGGATATTGAGATTGCAGTTCATTCAAATCCGCTTTGACTTCATCGCATAATTTGCAATTTTTGCGGGTATAGAGAGTCACATTGAGCATAGTTCATCCTAAACAAAAACGTCAAATAATTAATTTTACCTGCGGAACGATGGATATGAAAACTTTAGATCCCGAAATCAAACCAGAAGAACTGGGCGCGCTGGGCGATCAATTCAAAGACGCCTGTAAAAAGCAGGACACCCACAATAACCAGAATAACACCCATTGCGATCTCAACGTAACGCATGGTTTTGCTATATTTTTTCAATATAGTTGAGACCCACCCGATGCCAAGCGCGGCAACCAGAAACGGGATGGCCAACCCAGCCGAATATGCAGTAAGGAGCACGGCTCCAAGCGAGATCGATCCGCCATTGATGGCAAGCGTGAGAATCGTGCCGAGTACAGGCCCCACACAAGGCGACCAACCCGCTGAGAAAAAGACGCCCATCAACGCAGAGGATAAATATCCCAGCTTCGGATCTGGCGCTTTCTGAACGCGGGTGTCATACGCAAGGAATGGAATATGGAACACGCCGATCATATGCAGACCAAAAATTACTACAACCACGCCGCCGATCTTCGCCAGCCAATATCGAATTTCAAATAGCAGGCCGCCTGCAACCGAAGCCAGGACACCAAGCACAACAAACACAGTGCTGAATCCGAGCACGAACGCGAGTCCATGACTAAAGGTGATCCAACGATTTGCCGCTTGATTCTTCTCTCCACCTACGGCAAGTCCGCCAAGATAACCGATGTAGGCGGGAACCAGCGAAAAAACACAGGGCGACAGAAAAGATGCCAACCCTGCCAGAAAAGCAAGCCCAACACTAATTTGTGAAATTCCCATTCAACACCTCAAAAACAAAAATTGATGCACCAACCTACAACCTGCAGGTCATTATATTTTCAACTCGGTTGTCGTAACCACTGTACCATGATCGGGATATGTCATACGTAATTCAGATTGAGCAAGTGTGACATATGGTGTTGTCCAACGGAATATCCATTTTGCATCCTCAGGCTTCACGTTGATACAGCCATGCGAACGCCTTTCGCCAAAATCGTTATGCCAGAACGCACCGTGAATGGCAATGCCATCTCCGTGAATGATCGTATCCCAAGGAACCGCGGGCGTGGAATAGCCGGCTGAGCCGCCGCCCGACATATTCAAAGAAATTATTTTCCAATTGGTAAGCAGATCACCGACCGGCGTTGCGCGTTCATCAGAGATGGCGCCCGTTGCCGGGTCGTAGACTGCGCCGCTGGAAACACGACAAAAGTAAACTTCGCGAACCCCTTCAAAGGCAGAAAGAGTTTGATATGTTAAATCTACAACGATCTTCTTGTCTTTGGGATCAATATCAGGGCTGATTGGCGCAACATCTGTTTCGGTAAGAACCTTTAATCCAGCGCCATCCGCCCAGAAAATATCGCCAAACCCGTAACCATGACCATTTGGCGATTCGTTCCAGCGATACTCCACAAACCCATTTGTCTGGCGGATCTGATCGATCCAAAGCACCTGACTGTAATACGCGCGCGGCGGAAAATTGAATTGGATCAAACTTTGGATCCACGGCGAGGCAGGCGCACCATCCAGTGTAAGATCCACATACGGGACACTCACCTCGGCCCAAAAACCGGCTTGCCCTGCCGGAATTTCCACGATCGGGGTATTTGGAATATTCCGTGTGGGTTGAATTCGGGAAGACCAAATATAACCTTGCGGAGTTTCAAGATATTTCTGATTCGTCAAAGCCGCCACACTTCCGATCACCTCGCGCGTCCAGGGGATCAATGTGTCGGCGGGCAGGGTTCCGATGGATGTATTCAACGCAGGATCATTGGTTGGGCGGTTTCGAACATCAGTAGCGTCTACCAGCCGTCCAATAATTTCACTATTCGGAAATTGTGGAAGTTGCTTGGGCACATAATACGACTCAAGATATTTGAGGGGAAACCTGTAAGGTTTGAACGCCAGCGCGCCCAGACCAAGACCTGCCACTTTTAGAAAATCACGACGGGAAAACGACCGATGCATATTCACCTTTTTTGTTAATTGTTTTGGGTGCGTTTCATTTGAGTTATAAGGTAATCAGACAACCAAAGGTAATTGCGCATATTTGGCGTGTCCATTTGAGGCAAATGCTTGGAGAACAGGCTGAGAATTTACAGATTGGGCTTCAAGGGTTTGCATGTGGGATAC
>CAIWRB010000140.1 GCA_903914955.1 uncultured Chloroflexota bacterium
GCCAAACTCGTGGAAGAAATTCGCGCCAACATGTTCACCTTTGATGATGTGATCAAGCTCGATGACCGCGCCATGCAGCGCATTCTGCGTGATATCAACAAAGCCGATCTGGCGCTGGCACTCAAGGGCGCGCCTGAACATCTTAAAGAAAGAGTGTATGCCAACCTCTCAGAAAGAGCGCGTGAAAATTTAAAGGAAGAGATCGATATTCTTGGTCCGCAGTTAGCCAAGAATGTTTACACTGCCCAACGCAAGATCGTGGATGCTGTCCGTTCGTTGGAAGAAGCCGGAGAAATTGTGATTTCCGGCGGCGGAGGCGGCGATGAAGTCATTCAATAATAAACTTTCGAATGCTTCGTATGAAAATCTGAAAACCTGGAATCCGCCTGAGTTGGGTCTTGAGATTTTGGATTCCACCACCGTTACTCAAAAAGGAAAAGTTCTGGCTATTTTCGGTACTGAAATTGAAGACAGCAATACTCAAACAAGAAAAGGGAATCAAACAGCAGCATTGCATTCGGCGGGAACAAACGAAAATTACGCCGCCTGGCAGCCCGTTGCTATGAATATGCAGCCTGCCAAGGTTCGCATGCCCGAGTGGACTTTTATAGAGTCGTCTGAAAATCCTTCTAATGATAGTGAAGAATCTCAAATGTCTAAAACCGACGCGGCCGGGCCGGGTCGATACAAGGCGGAAAATGGATCGCCAATGATCCTTGAGCGCACTCGTATTCAGGCAGAGGAACTCATTCTCGCTGCTCAAGCTGAGGCTGATGATCTGCTTCTGCAGGCTCAATCTGAAATAGATGAACAAAAAAAAGAAGGCTATCAGCAAGGCAATAAGGAATCGCGTCTGGAGATCGAAGATGCCCTAAAGGCAGCCAAAACAATGGTTGAAGAAGTATGCACTTGGAAAACTGATCTCATGGCACAAGGCGAGCAGATCCTGGTGGAAATGTTGAAGGAAATTTCCCGCAAGATGTTTGGCGATGGCGTCGAATTGGATAAGAACGCCCTGCAGGCCAATCTTAATCGGATCATGGAGAGCGCCCACGGGTTGGGAAGTTTAAATATTTTCCTTAATCCCAAGGACGCAAGAATATTGGATTCTTCCTGGGTCGATCAACAGATGTTGATCACAGGCGGGCAGGCAAAGATCATCCCATCCGGCAATATTATGCGCGGCGGTTGTTATGTAAAGGGAAATATGGGAACTGTCGATGGACGTTTGGAAACACAGCTTGACGCTTTTTTGAAAACTTTTGATGATGCAAGTAAATTGGCAGAGTAATTCATGGAAACATACCGACCCGACCTAACACGTTTTAGCAATGCGATCACCAACCTTAATCCGCTGTCTGTAACCGGGCGGGTCGTTCAGGTGGTTGGTTTGACCGTTGAAATTATGGGCCTAAACTGCCAGATCGGTGAAATTTGTGAGATCCAAACTCGTAATAAAACTTCCCTGATGGCTGAGGCGATCGGGTTCCGAAACAATCGTATGCTGCTCATGCCTCTCGGAAGCATGGAAGGCATCCAGCCTGATAGTACAGTTCGATCGATTTCCTCATCGTTCAAGGTTCCAGTGGGTAGATCGCTGATCGGGCGGGTATTGGATGGCTTGGGCGAACCAATTGACAGCAAGGGCCCATTGAAAATGATCAATTTGGTTTCCACAAATCAATCCCCCCCGCATCCGTTACAGCGTTCTGCAATTGAAGAACCGCTCATCACGGGCGTCCGCGTGATCGATGGAATGTTAACCTGCGGCAAAGGTCAGCGTATGGGGATCTTTGCGGGTAGTGGTGTCGGAAAGAGCACCCTGCTTGGTTCGATCGCGCGTAATTCAGAAAGCGATATTTCGGTCATTGCACTGATCGGTGAGCGCGGTCGCGAAGTGCGTGAATTCCTGGAACGTGACCTGGGACCCGAAGGATTGGCACGTTCGGTCATTATCGTCTCAACATCCGATCAACCGGCGCTCATGCGTCTGAAGGCTGCCTCGGTGGCCATGACCATTGCAGAATATTTTCGAGATAGCGGCATGAACGTCATGTTTTTGATGGATTCGGTTACCCGTTATGCCATGGCACAACGTGAGATCGGTCTGTCCATTGGTGAACCGCCTGCGAGCAAGGGATATACCCCGTCTGTCTTCGCCATGCTGCCGCGTCTTCTCGAACGCGCAGGCAGAGGCGAGGTCGGTTCGATCACCGGCTTCTTTACAGTTTTGGTGGAGGGGGACGATTTCAATGAGC
>CAIWRB010000141.1 GCA_903914955.1 uncultured Chloroflexota bacterium
GGGTCGCCCGCGAAGGTGGAGTGGGTCGGGATGAGTTGATACGCCATCAACCCTTGAACCAAACTGCTCTCCCGAAAGAGCATCGGGACGATGTGGCAGTCTGCAAACGAGTCCGCATCCGTCTCGTTGAAGGCCACACTTGCGCCGCACTGCGTTTGTTGCAGTGCAGGTGTGCTGAAGGTGGATTCCACTGGCAGGTCGGATGGGGCAAAGCCCACAATCGGCGACAGTAGTCCGATCCGCGCGTCGGGGACCGCAGTTCCCGCGCTAGGCGCGCCTAATCCCATTTTTGGTGATGAGCGAGAAAGATGCCCAATCCCACACTGAGCGGGTCAAAGGGCGGCGGACCCAACTGACTGCGGAAACGCTGTGCAAAGTAGGGACGCCAGGGACTGAAATCGAACAGACGCAGCATCAAGTCGAATTCATCCAGCCCATCTAGCGTTTCAGATTCGTCCACGGGCAGCCATTGATAGTGTGAACGGCACAGTCGCCTCGTCCATGCGGGCGTTTCCCCGGGCGCGGGCAATCGCAACGGTAGTAAATTCCGTATTGCTCCCCAATCAAACATCGCCACAAAGTTCGGCAGTTGCAGGCACCGTTCAGCGGCGGAGAGGTCACGCCCTGCGGATAGTTCGGAGCGGGTCGGGATGCTCAATCCCTCAAAGGGTTGGATATCATGGCTGAGTATGGGAGCGGCAGGAATCCAAGTTGTTTTCATTACCGCCTCCTGTACTTGTGCTGCCATTCCTGATTCTGGCGCAGCGCTCGACGGCAATCACCACGACTTCCACGCTGACAAATACTGCGCAGGCGGATCGACAAGGCGGGTGCCCGCAAGAGCAGCAGCCCTTCATTATAAATTTGGTGCATCCTTTGGCGGGTAAATCCCACGGTTTGACTGATCTCGGCAAAGGTCTGGGGTGGGCTTCCGTCCCAGCCATAACACAGCGATAGTACTCGGCGCTCACTTTCGCTCAGCTCTGCCAGACCTTCTTCCAGCGCCTCATGAATTTGCATATCCTCCCAGTCTATGTTCTGTTGCACGCCTGTCGCGTCCGTATACGGTCCGCCAGACTCCTGCCATCTTTCCAATCTCGAAGCCCGCGCTACTGCTGTGCATATTCGATTGTCCCCTTCGGGTGACCAGCCAGGCAAAGGTTGAAAAACGTACCCCACGCTGCGGGTCATAACATTTGATTGCCCTCCATAAACCGATCCAGCCTTCTTGTACTAAATCATCCAGGTCCGCTTCCCCGTAGACTTGGACTCGCACTACCGCAAAAATCAGTCCGTTATTCTCGTGCAACATTGTACTCATGCAGTCTTTGCAGCCTGCTTGTGCGCACATCAATCTCTCTGCCCCATGCGTTTCACAATACGATACAATATTCAAAGCGACACCTCATGCAGATAGTGGATTTCATTCATCCCTACTTTACCTGCACAGCGGTGTCGCTTTTATTGTTTTTTTCCTTGAGTTGCTTGCCCCCGTTTTTTGAGTTGCTTATCTCACTCTCGACTTGTTGCTAATGCCCAGAATCAATCAGCCTATAAAAAGTTCTTGGGTTAAAAATGATGTTGGTAATCAATAGAACAACAAACTTACAACTTCCAATGTCGAGCCGATGGATAGGGTCATGGCTCTTTCCCGTTTGGGGTTAAATTTGCCTTGCTACCTCAAACAGAATGTCGCGCAGTTTTGGCTCTGCGCTTGCCTGAACTCTCTCCCCCACGTGTTTGTGATGAGGGAAAGAATCAACCTGTGGATGATGGGGCGCATTGTCATAACGAAAGATCAGATTTTGCGAGGTGTCCATGTAATGATAACGATATTTCAACTTATTTTCCTGTTCCGTATCCACCACTTCTAAAAACTCTAGAGAACTTTCATTTTCAAAAACGATCCTGCCGCCGATCAACCCCTGATGATTGTTATACACCTTTTTATTCAGAGCATACGAACGAATGATCGGAAATTCCTGCAGGATTTTTTCGACTTGCAGAAAATACTCCTTGATCATCCCTCAAGCCCCTGAAGTTGTTTCTCGTTCTTCTCCAACATTTCACACAGCCCCGCCCATGCGAGCATATCTTCGCTGTCATTTGTTTGTCCCTGTTGGAATTTTTCATAAAACACCGCGCTGGACATCTTGTATTTGTCCTCGTAAGTGTTTATGTCCAATTTGAGATTCAAGATAGCACGTTTTAATTCCGCGACCTGATAGGCGATGATGTTTTGAGCAAATGCCTCTTCGTCGCGTGAATATTCCAACACCTTTTTCAGGCGTTTTGCAGTTTGAGGCTGGACGTTCAAGTTTAAGTGAAGCATATTTTCTCTCGCTGCTCAAAGTATAGCACAGGTCATATTCAAGCGACTGTCCGTTGCCTGATACGCTGCCCCAAATCCACCTTGACCGAGTTTCTTTTCAATTCGACAACTTTATTCAAGTGTCGAGCTGGTCGCCAGTGCCATAAAGTTACCTGTACTGGCTACTTCACCCGCCAATATTTGAGTGGTAAAAAAAGATAATCATTCTTTAAGGTAATCAGATTGAACAACAAACTCACAACTTCCAATTATCAACTGGACCGGCTTTGCGGTGTCCATTGGCAGTATCTACTTGTGCAATGCGTGCATAGCGGCGAGTCATTTCTAGATCTGTATGTCCAAGCAAAGCGCACAATGTAAACTCACCTCCGCCATTTCGAAGATAGTTGATAGCAAAGGTGTGATGAAATCGATGCGGATGCACATTCTTAACCCCAACTCGTTCCCCCAAGCAGCTGACCAATTTGAGCAAGTGTTGCCGGGTAAGTGGTCTCAAATCATCTTTGGGGCCGACCATAAAAATAAAATCGTCTTCGTGCATATCATTCATGCGCGGAACCAAAGATTTCCAAATAGCCTGCCCGGTTCGTTTGCCAATATACACCATCCTCTCTTTTGCATCACGTCCCGGCCCTTTCCCCCGAACCCTGATCGAATTCGTGTTCAAATTCATATCCCCAAATTTTATATCTGCCAATTCCGAGGCGCGCACTCCCGTATCCAACAATGTCAGGAGGATTGCGCGATCCCGAATCCCAGTGGACCGCTCTGATGATGTTTCAGCACGAGTCTTCCATGTTTGCCCACGATCACAGCCATTAAGAAGTTTCTCAATATCCTCACGGGTGAAAGTCTCGATCAGGGATTCTGAAACTGCTGGCGGTTGAATTGCACGAATGATGTTGGTTTTTGCAAACCCCTCTTCCACGGCCCAACGCCACAATGCAGAAAGGTTTGTATGAATATTCAATACGGTTTTTGCAGAGAGTTTAAATTTTCCGCGCGGCGCAACGCCATCTGGCTCAGTGAGATATTCTTCCTGCAGCCAGGCGAAGAACTCTATCATTTCCCCTTTTGTGATGGCGTCGATGCGCGGTTCACCTTCAAAATAGTAGAACAACTTTTTAAAGGTGACGCGATAATCGGAAATCGTATTTTCCGCTTTGCCAGTTGCCTGTTTATAACGGATCATCCCTTCGCAAGCTTGGGATAATGTAACACTTTTCTTAGACATGAGGACTCCTCTTTGGAATGAATTCCGATAATTACCCGACTGAATACCGAGTATGATATTATCGTTTTTTTTTATCCCAAAAAGGAGTGGAGAAGTGAGGTCTAAGGTTTGACCACATTCAATTTTTAGCTTACTTTAGACCTCACGGATGCCAAATCTTGACACCCGTGAGGTCTACTGTCGGGGTGAGAGGATTTGAACCTCCGACCTCACGGACCCGAACCGTCAAGGCTTTTAGTCAAACCTCAAGCCTCATGTCTGCCTGGTGGATATATTCATGTGGTCGACGGTTAAGCGACCCGTGTGCCCTGTGGTCTTTCCTATCAGCTCATGGGTTGCTTTACACGTCTGCTAAAGTACTTCACGCCTCGTAAACCGACGATGAGGAACATGTAGACCATAAACATTGCGAGTGAAAAGATGAATGAAGCGATTAACCCGCTTATCAGAGGCGTCTTATTACCTGCAAAGGCAGAGACAAGCGCCATCATCCCAATTACGCCTTGCATGAACATAAAGACCCGAAAATCCTCAATTCGCGACAAGACCATAAACCGTCGATGATCGATCTCGTTAAATTGATCCGATGTGGGGCGAACTGCAAACAAATTACTATAGAGGGGATTCAAGTTTGTTCTTATAAATAAATCCAGCAACGAGCAAACCGCTTCTAATGTTGACATCTCACTCAATGCGTAGAGAAGTCTTTTCTGTTGTCTACGATCCATATATCCTCAGTTATCTCTTCTTTTCTATTTTTCTTAATTCTTCTTCTGCTTCTTTTACGCTCATTTTGTTGATTCTTTCAAAAAGCCTGCGCTTAGCAGACGAAAATATATTACCTTTGTTTTCGTCTGCAAATAGAACTTTATAGGCTTCATCGCCATACTTGTTAACTAGAGCATCAATTATTTTTTGTGTTTCTGGTTTTCCCCGACTTTTATTTAACCAGGCAGATACGGTGGGCTGGCTAATGCCTAAATAAGTAGCGAATTCTGTGACACCGTTTCGGGTGTCACCTCGCCACTCAATAAATTTCTGATTAATCCAAGTGTGAAATTCCATGTTTATATATTACTACTGATGTATATGAAAAACTATTGATTGTTTTATTACTCAGTAGTATAATATCACTACTTAATAATTCAGATATTCTACTAAGGAGTACTGTATGTCATACAAACAAATTCAAGTCGCTGAACAGGTGCATGCAAAAATTGCCCAAATCGCCCGAGCGAACTATCGTGGCATTGGCGACCAAGTGGCACTTTGGGCGGATACCACCTGCGCTCACCCATTTGATCAACATGTAGAGGTCAGCATGGTGGTTGCGCCTATCACCACACTTACTGAAAAAGTAAAAAATGGACGGGTTGACATTGGCCAATCATTCCACGGTTTTTTTTGCCGCAAGTGTAATCAATATTTCATTAATCAGACACCGAATGCGGAAATCCAAGAAACAATCAGTGGGCTATTGATCGAAAAAGCTAGCAAGGCATAAAAGAGGTTATGACAAATGATAACCTTCTTTCCCTTATTCGGAGGATCTATGATCTCCAGACATCCTTGCGAGATCAAACCCCCAAATATGACCAATATCTTTTTATCAACATACATTGAATGGATAGTGACAAATACATCTGAGGTGCCTGCGTGAAACAACAACCCCTCACCCTTGAAGAAACAAAAAAACTACTCACTGCTATCCGACTAAGCGGTCCAAAAGCTAAAAACGATTTTGCCCTGATCATCTCTCTGCTTTTCTGCGGACGCAAAGCACGCACCTGGATTTGGGGAGCAGTCCTGCGCACAGTTATGGATTTACCTGCCGATGTGTATAACGCATTACGAGAGATGAAAATATTGAAGCATTTGGATATCACCCTCAGTCAACGCGATTATGAAAAGCATTGGGGAAGTGGATTATGGGGACACGCGGTCTTCCGCGCCTCGCGTAAATCTACTCCCTTCACGACCACAGAAGTATCTCGCCGAATCAAGCGTTATGCAAAACGTGCTGGCATTAAATCGACTGTAAACCTACGCACGATCATCAATACTCATCACATCCTCCGCAAACAATTTGGTAGTGCAGACCTTGCATCACCGCTCATCATCGAAGGACAGTCGTACCCAGCCAAACGATTACCTATTCACGCAACTGCAGAACGGAGCAGAGACCCGCGCTTACATGGAATTGGTCGACGGTCAGCCACCAGGACACACTCAGCTAAAGTAATTGCACGAGTTGGATAAAGGGTATAGCGACAGCCATGTGTTGGCTGATGATATTAGCACCCGGAGCCGTTTATCGCAATCGCAAATGTCTTGATCGAAGTTATCCCCCACCATGATGATTAAACCAATGAGGTAGACCATTGAAGAAATATTTGACCTTCACTTTTTTTATACTTGTTTCCCTTGCTTGCTTCTCGCTTGAATTGCCTGTGCCTGGAAATATTCCTCTGCCAGCCACAGGCGAAAGCACAAAGGTAACGAGCGGCCCTGCAGAAGTTCCCTCCCCTGCACCATCCCCCAGCTGTATGGTGAACGCCACAACACTTAACATACGCGCATGTGCGGGCACACACTGCACCGCCATAGGCTGGCTGAAAAA
>CAIWRB010000142.1 GCA_903914955.1 uncultured Chloroflexota bacterium
AGCGCGAAAAAAGTTTTATGACCTGTGTGGTCCGTTATCACTTTCAAGAGAAAATATCGCTACTTCTGCGCGAAAAATTTAAGGTTCGTCACCGCTGGTCAAGAGGACAATCTATTGACAATTTACAAATTCTTATTTAGAATATATTGTCATTAAGACAATATATTCTAAAATTAAGGAGAAGATATGCCAAAACTATTGACCAGCACCCCGCGCGCAGACGGTTTCCGCATGCCGGGCGAATTTGAAAAGCATGATGGCTGTTGGATGCTGTGGCCCGATCGTACAGATACCTACCGTCTCGGAGCAAAGCCTGCGCAAGCCGCTTATACAGAGACAGCAATCGCCATCAGCCAATTTGAAAAAGTAACCGTGGGAGTCTTGGCGGCTCAGTTCAAGAATGTACGCAACAAATTACCTGAGCATATCCGTGTGATCGAGATCTCTTATAACGATTCATGGATTCGCGACAGCGGACCGATCTTCGTCAACAATGGCAAGGAAGTCCGCGCTGTGGATTGGGACTTCAACGCCTGGGGTGGTTTGGAAGAAGGTATTTATTTCCCCTGGGATTTGGATGACCTCGTTCCGCGCAAAGTGGCAGAGATCGAATGGCTCGACCGTTACAAGGCGAATATGGTTCTCGAAGGCGGAGCCATCACTGTGGATGGCGAAGGGACGCTCATCACCACTGCACAGTGTTTGCTCAACCCTAACCGCAACCCCGACCTTTCGCAGGAAGAAATCGAAAAGTATCTGCATGATTATCTCGGCATCGACAAGACCATCTGGATTCCGCGCGGCTCACTGCACGATGAAACCGATGGCCACGTAGACGGTTTATGTGCCTTCATCCGTCCTGGCGAAGTTGTCGTTGAATGGACGGACGACAAGAACGATCCTGAATACGACATCATCATGGAAGCCTATGAGTTGTTGCAAAACGCCACTGACGCGCAGGGACGTAAATTGAAAGTTCACAAACTGCACAACCCCGCTCCCATCTATGTGACGGAAGAAGAGACCGAGGGCATAGATTCTGTCGAAGGCGTGCTGGAACGCGTTGCTGGAACCTTCATGGGGCCTTCTTATATTAACTTTTATCTCGCCAATGGAGGGTGTGTCGTGCCACTTTACAACGACCCCGCAGACGCTGCTGCCTTGGAAACCTTGCAAAAGCTCATGCCCGAGCGCAAAGTCGTCGGAGTGAAAAGCGGACGTGAAATTCTCCTCGGCGGGGGCATGGTGCATTGCATCACCCAACAACAACCGAGTGCGAAGTCAAAATAACATTATGTCATGCTGAGCGGAGCGAAGCATCTCTACGCCCATAGCAAGAGACTCTTCGGTCGCAGAGAACACTCCCTCAGAGTGATACAACAGGTGAATCATGAAAATCGCTCTCATCCAACTTGCCTACTCAGGCAGCATGGACTCAATGAAAGACCAATATCGCAGGCTCATCGCCGAAGCAGCGCAGCGCGGAGCAGAACTCGTCTGCCTGCCAGAATTCTCTCTCATCCCATATTTCCCGGGCGCCCGTCAGCCAGATGGATTCAATTTTGCAGAATCAATTCCCGGCGGAGAGTCGGAGCGTTTCTTCAGTGAAATGTCAAAGACTCACAAAGTCAAAATCGTCGGCAGTTTATATGAAGAAGCACAGGATGGCAACTTGTTCGACACCGCCACCGTCCACGATGAAACAGGCAAACTTATCGGCGTGACGCGCAAGATTCAAATTCCATCAGGCAACGGTTATCACGAAACTGACTACTACGCAGGCAGCGACCAATTCCCCGTCGTCAAACTCGACGTGCTCAGCATCGCCACACCCACCTGCTACGACCAGTGGTATCCAGAGATCGCGCGCATCTACGCGCTCGGCGGCGCGGAGCTTATCGTCTATCCCACCGCCATCGGCGATGAACCCGAAGACCACGTGATGGACACTCAAGACTCATGGGAAACCATCATGCGCGGACACGCCATCGCCAACGGAATTTTTATCGCCGCGGTCAATCGCGTCGGCTCGGAAAACGGCGTCACGTTTTATGGCAGTAGTTTTATCTGCGGACCCGATGGCAGAATCATCACATGCGCGAGCCGCGATAAAACCGAAGTCATCTTTGCCGATATCAGCCGCGACATCATCAAAGATTGGCGCTGGCATTTCCCGCTTTTGCACCAGCGGCGACCATCCGTCTATGGAAACATTCTTCAGAAATGGTCTGGCGATGAAGCGCCGGACTGGATGGAGGAAACACCTCTCCGCAAAGTCAAACCCACCCAAGGAGATTTGAAATGAAAAACACCCGCCTCGCTCTGACCCTCAGCCTGATCCTCATCCCGATCTTGATTCTCACCGCATGTGGATCGCCATCTACACCGCCCGTCGCGCAGACTCAAACGCCTGTTACTGACTCTGGTTGCGCCCAGCCTTCTCCAAAAATGGAATTAACCTCCAAAGAATTCAACATGTTCACATGGTCTGAATACATTCCAGATGACATTGTGAAATGCTTTGAAGAAGTATACGGCGTCAAAGTTAATCACGACACCTTCTCAAGCCAAAACGAACTGCTTGCAAAATTATCGCGCGGCGCATCAGAATATGACATTGTCCAACCGAGCGATGACATGACGCAGTTGATGGTGGAGCAAGGGTTGTTCGCCGAACTCATCAAAAGCAAACTGCCCGTGATGAGCAATTTCAATCTAGCATTTTTAAATCCCGCCTTCGACCCAAACAACAAATACAGCCTGCCCTATCAAGGCGGCTCAACAGGCATTATCTACAACTCTGAAATCATTAAGACTCCGCCAACATCATACTCAGATTTGTGGAATCCTGAATACGCAGGTCGGATCATCGCGGTGGACGACTCGCGCACATTGATCACCATCACCCTGCTTGCCCTCGGTTATGATGCCAATTCCACCGACCCCGGACAGTTGAAGGAAGTCAAGGCCAAACTCAAGGAACTGACCGCAAATATCCGCATCTTCGACAGCGATAGCCCGAAGACCGCGCTCATTGCAGGCGAAGCAGATCTCGGCATTGTATGGAGCACAGAAGCGTTCACAGCCGTGGTTGAGAAACCCGCCTTCAAATATGTATATCCAAAGGAAGGAGTCATTCTCTGGCAGGATAATTTCGCCATCATGAAAAACGCGCCTCATACAGATGCGGCATACGCCTGGCTAAACTATCTTAATCAAGCCGATGTCTTTTGGATTGTCATGCGCGATCATTCAGGTTCGAATCCTAATGCCGCCGCCGTTGAATACGCCAAAGCCAATCAACCCGATGTTTATGCAACCTATATGAAATCCAACATAAGCAATGTCCCCAGCGAAGCCGTGACGAATGGTCATTGGCTGAAAGCCCTCACTCCCGAAAACGCCTCCACTTTCGATCAAATGTGGACGGAAGTGAAGCAATAATAAATAAATAACGAACAAGAACATCCGAAGTCAAACCGGCTTCGGATGTTCTTGTTTCAAAAATTATTCTTCCAGCGGCTCATCTGCTGCTTTTGAGTTCATAAAAAAGTAAGCCAATTGTAACAAGAGCAGCATCGCCAATGCGGCGGGCGGATAGATTAACGCGACGGCAACCGCAACAGCATACATTGCAATTCCGTACACGCCTACATTCATAAATTCCTTTTTGCGTTCGGCGAGCGATGTAGTTTCCTCCGCAAGATTCTCGCGGACGAGGGCGTACTGCCACATCAGCGAAAAACCGAGTCCAGCAAGCAGAAGATTGAATGCGTACATCGCGACGACGAAACGATCAAAGGGATAGTCGCCGACAAAACCTGTGGTGAATGGAACTACGCTCAGAAAGAATAGCATAAGATTATTATGCCAGAGCAATCGCCACGTGCTATGTTTAATGCGATGAAAAAAGTTGTGATGATTAACCCAAAAAATAGCGACAGTGAAAAAACTAAACGCAAAGCCGATCAGTTTGGGAATGAGCGGAGTCATTGCCGCAAGAAAACCCGCGAGGGTGTGATCTTCAAATTCGGGAATTTTAATCTCAAGCACAAGCAGGGTGACGATGATGGCGATCACACCATCACTGAAGGCTTCGATACGACTGGTGGAAGGAAGTTTCATGACGCTCCTTAAGAATATAACCACGAAAACACAGAGTCGCGGAGTTTTTTTTTATTTTCTCAGCGTCTCCGTGTTTCAATAGTTTACTTTAGACTATTATAAAACTTTTAGCGCGCAACTTTGAAGTTGAACATAGGCGTGCGTAATACGCCCAAGAGACGAATCCAAGCTGCCATCAACATTTCTGTGCCGCGCGCAGCGCTGATGTCGCCCAGATCAACGATGTCGTTCCAGCCGAAACTTTCAACAGTTCAGTGACGCTGGTCTTCGCTTCGGCGTCATTTCCGCAGACAAAGATGGTGTGATCGCCGCTCGCGAGTAAGGCTGGGTTTACCATCAGCGGCGCTCCCACGGTGTTGAGAGCCTTGACTACTTTCGCCGCAGGAAAAGCGCGTTGAATTTGTTCGCCCAGCGAATCAGTGTTGCTCACCGAAAACGTGGGCGGCATTCCCATTGAAAAATCGAACGCGTTGGCTACGTCCACCAAAATTTTCCCATTGAGATTGGTTTCCCCCGCGTCGGTGAGCGCGCTCAACGATGCCATGCCCGATGTGCAATTGAAAACCATTTCGCCGTAAGCCGCCGCTTCTGCAAACGTTCCCACCCCGATTTCAGAATGCTACTTATGCCACGCGCTGAAAGGCGGGTTGCCCATCCCGTCAGGCGCAGTGCGCGCCAAAGTTTCTGCCGCATTGCGCGTGCCGATCATCACCCCATGCCCCTGCCCAACGAGATGAGCCGCCAATTTTTGGCTGACCATCCCCGTTCCTATAATTGCTATTTTCATATTATTCTCCGAAAATTAGACGATCTTAAACACTAAGGACACAAAGCACGCAAAAGGGAGTCTTTATTGTTCTTCCTTCGTAACTTTAGCGCCCTTCGTAGGCAGGTAGGTTTAAGCGATCTTACCGAAGATACTTTCGTAAGCCTCATAAGCCTGATATGGAAACACATCGAACTCTATCAAGCCGGCTTCCACCAGCGGCAACGCGGCGAGTTTTTTGCGTGCGTCGTCGGCAGAGGCGACTTCCATCATAAAGATGGAACCAGTCTGATCTGTGCGCGAGTGCGCCTGACGGATCACATCCGCTTTCTGAAGTTCCCATTCCTTGACCAATTCTTTAGCATTCAGCGCGGCATTCTTTTCTTTCGTCGCGCCAGATTTCATTTTACTGATAGCGATAACTCTCATGTGATTCTCCTTGTGTAGCGTTTTGCGCTACGAAATTATTTCTGCAAGCGCAGGTAAACGGCTTCAAAAGGCTCAAAATACCCAACGGGCATCACTTTGAATTTGATGTAACCTTTCTTTGCGAATGGCAGGCTGTTGACCGTGGCTGTTGCTTCCGCCAAACTATTCGCTTCCAACACCACAAACGACCCCATCTCGTCTTTGCGCCAGTACAACTCGCGAATGCTACCTTCCTTTACCAGTCTCCAACCCGTTTCGATCTCATCCATCAAAAGCGGATCAATATCGGTCGGTAGCTTCGGCTTGGAAAACTTCGTGCTCATCGCCATAAAAAATTTGGCTACAGGCTTCATCGTGCTATAGGCAACATACTTCATGATTTTTTCTCCTTGGAATTATTTTTCAACAGACTTGAAAGTCCCAAATCTGGATTACACTACTTAATGAGATTTATCGACTCGTCAGATATGATATGAACCTCAATCACGCTTCTTTTTCCATGCCTTCAACTGCATCGTCAACCCAGGCATCTTCTGGCGGATAGACGGGCGCGTACTCCACCGACTCAGATTCTTCATCCAGCAGATTTGCAACTTCCTTCTGCCACTCCAGATAACATTCAGATTTCAAATGTTCATCATAGGCATCGAGACTGCTGTATGCTTCGATAAAGAAAAAGTGTGACGGGATATCCACTTGCTGCAACAACGCAGTGCTGACCACACCAGGCTCACTCAACAGTTTCTCGATCCCTGGCGCCGAAGCAGATTTGAAACCCTCCACCAGTTCAGATTTAATTTTCATGGATACAACGCGCATGTGCATAATGATTTCAACTCCGTTATCAGATATAATGACATCTTATTCGGTAATATGCATTCTTCATAGAACGCACTTTTTAGTAACTAGGTAACCCCGAGGTAACCATGCAACCACAAAAATATCCGCCAAACGTATTGAATGAGATGTGTCCATCGCGGCAAGCGCTTGAGATCATCGCCGATAAATGGGCGACGCTCGTGCTCGTCTCCATTGCGCGCGGGATCAACCGTCACAATCGCATGTTGCGCGAGATCGGCGGCATCTCCAAGAAAATGCTGGCGCAAACCTTGCGTAAACTTGAACTTAACGGAATTATCAACCGCAAGGTATACCCCATCCTCCCGCCGATGGTGGAATATACTCTCACTCCCATTGGCAAGGAATTATTGGAACCGATTTCCATGCTTGGCGCGTGGGCAGAGAAAAACGCAGACGCTGTGCAAAAGGCGCGGGAGATCTATGAGATACGGGAAGATATATATTCGCTTCAATTGTCTGAAGTCTAAAAAATTGTAAAGTAAACCGCCCTGCTTGAGAAAAGCAGGGCGGTTTGTTGTATTAAAGAGGCCTAATGGATTTGGTACAAAGGTGTCAGTTTGGTTTTACTGGCTATGAGACGCAGTGATCCAATTTCTAAAAGTAAGGTGGCAGTGCTAATGTGGGTGATATTGCGGTTCATCTTATTTTTCTTGCAAGCGCTTCCAAAAAACTGACATCTGCTCCAATTCCTGTTCATTGAATAAACCCAGGAATTTCTCTCGCACGAAAGCCATGTGAGCCTGCGCTGCTTTTTGGAATCTTTCGATCCCCGCCTCGGTCAAGACCGCATACGCGCCGCGCCGATCTTCGCTGGCTTCCTCGCGCGTAACCAGCCCCGCTTTTTCGAGGCGCTCGACCACGCGGCTGACTCCGCTGCGGGTGAGGAGGCTCTGCGCGGCGAGATCTTGTATTCGCACACGATGATTTTCGTCCCAGGAGAGGCGCAATAAAATTTCAAATTCCACATGCGTAATGCGGGAATGTTCCTGTAAATCCTCTTCGACGATGCGGTTGATGCGGGCATAGGCGCTGAGGAAACCTGTGCTGGCTACTTGGTTCATCCGCCCGGAATTGAGCGATAAAAGAGGGTTATCACGCTGTTTTTCCCTCATATTTTTCCTGGGATGTTTTTTGCAAGCGAAAATGAGCCACCTTGGGAGAAAAGGATGATCCCCTAGTCGGAATTCCCGCAAAATAAAACAAAAAAACTGACGGATGAGTCAAGTAGCCAGCACAGGGGAGCGAGACGTTCGAGCGTCAGATTGAGTCGTATGTGGATGGCAAAGGCACGTTGAAATTTCTGCTCGATGAACCGCTTCCGGTCAAGTTGAACGAGAGAGTCGTCAAACTGCATTTACTGGGTAACAAGAAAAAGTCCAAGGAGAAATAACATGAAAAAGATCACCCCATTTTTATGGTTCGATACGCAGGCAGAAGAGGCGATGATTTCTTCACAGTGGAAACTGTCTTTCTTCAGACTGTATACGTGCTTTTCTTCATTGAATTGGGGTCGCGCCGCGTCCATTTTTCTAGTATTACCACCAACCCCAATCAGGTCTGGGTTACGCAACAAGCCCGGCAGTTGGTTTGGGAACTTTCCGACAGAGAAAAGCCATTGCGGTTCTTGATCCATGACAATGACAGCTCTTTTTGCCCAGCCTTTGATTCGGTTTTTGAGTCCGAAGGCTTCCACGTTATCCCCACTCCTGTCCGGGCCCCGAATGCCAACGCGTTTTCTGAACGCTGGGTTCGCACTGTCCGCGAAGAA
>CAIWRB010000143.1 GCA_903914955.1 uncultured Chloroflexota bacterium
AGCGCGAAAAAAGTTTTATGACCTGTGTGGTCCGTTATCACTTTCAAGAGAAAATATCGCTACTTCTGCGCGAAAAATTTAAGGTTCGTCACCGCTGATTTTGTTTTGATTTTTACAAGGCTATTTCTATTTCAAAGGGATTGTGACGTTTTGATTCTCTTGCATCCAGAAAAATGCTCGACGCGAAGCGTACCGCGGAATCCCACCTGTCCGTTGTACGCTTTGTTATTAGAATGAAGTTGCATTGAGGCATGGCAGACAGTATCCTTGAAGAGATGGAACGTCGGGGACGCGGTCTGGGGCAGGAGCGTCAGGGACAGTCGGTTGCCGCCCTGGGATACTCGATCAAGAACAGAGTAAGCCGTCGTGTTATTTGACTGCCCGGCGGATTTCAAATCTGGGACCTCGTTGGAAGAGAACGAGAGAACCCACATCGGTAGATGTAACTTCAAACCCAAAAATCCATGCCTCAATCCTACTTGCAAAAGGAGTTTAGCATGAAACGAGAAAAAGGAATACAAGAGTCTCGCGGGAGGGAGAGCGATACATCGGATTGGATGTGCACAAACACTACATCACAGTTGGAGGAATGAACGCACAGCAGGAGATCGTGCTGAGACCGAGGGATGTTGAAATGGAACGGTTCAAAACATGGGTGGAAATTAATTTGCGAAAGACCGATGAAGTGGTCTTGGAAGCCACCACCAATACCTGGGATGTATATGACACGGTCGTACCCTTCGTGAAACGAGTGGTGGTAGCCCATGCAGCAGAAGTGAAACAGATCGCAAACTCACGCGTCAAGACCGACAATTAGGATGTGATCCGCTTGGTACGCTTGCTGATTGCAGACATTGTACCGGAAGTATGGGTGCCACCGGTGGAAGTGCGGGAGTTGAGAGCCATGATTTCGTATCGCTGGCGGTTAGTAAAGATGAGCACAGCGACCCAAAACCGAATGCATAGTCTTCTGCATCGGTATAATATTCAGGCCCCGCAAGGGAAGATAGATACGGGGGAGAATCGTGAATGGTGGGAACAATTGAAATTGAGCCAATTGGAAAACCTGCGCTTGAAGCAGGAGATCAAAACCTTACGATTGATCCGAGAAAATATAGTGGAAGTGGAAAAAGAATTGGGACGCTTGAGCAACAGCGAACGTTGGGGAAATGAGGCGGTGTATCTGATGCAGCTTCCGGGTGTGGGCATAATCGTAACCATGACGATCCTATTCGCGATCGGAGACATCCAACGATTTGAAAGTCCAAAGAAACTAGTTGGCTATGCAGGCTTGGGAGCAGGCGTGCATGACAGTGGACAAAAGCATCGCGATAAAGGCATTACTAAATTTGGACGGAAGGAATTGCGCTGGGCATTGGTGGAAGCTTCATGGCAGGCGGTCCGCTCTAATCCAAGTTGGCGGGCAGAATATGACAGACTGTATAAACGCAAACATCAGAACCAGGCGATTGTGGCAATCGCACATAAATTATTGGTCACCATTTGGTATTTGTTGAACAGACAGGAACCATACAAAAAATCGAATGAAGAAGATCTGGGATACAAAATGTTGACATGGGCATGGCATATGGATAAGTCCGCATTGAGCGGCATGACGAATCAGCAATTTGCGAAGTACGGATTATTGAGATTGGGAAAAGGAGCAGAATTGACGCGGATCGTGCGGAGCGGTAAGCCGCGACGGATCGCAACCAAGGAGGAAGTTCTGGCGCTGAAACCGGAACTGCACTTGAAGCAATAATTGCAAAGGTCGCCCCGATAATTTGCGTTTGAAATATTGCGTCCAACTTGGCAGAGGCAACTGGCGGAGCGATGCCCCTGTCCCAAAATTACCGGTCATCGTGCAATATAAAAAGGCACTGAAATCCAAAAATAATTCTGATGCCTTCCATTATCAAATTATTTTTGTCCCTTGACAAGTGCTACTCATCGGTCGACGGTGGTTTAGTTACCTTCGCCACATTAAAGGATGTACCTTAGCGTTGCTGTATTTTAAATACGCCAAAATAAAGACGGATGCACTAAATGGAATGTAGGCAATTTGACCAATTCCCGATATTAACACAAACAATAAATTATTACTTAAGTTTGTGTTTGGATTAATGTAATTAAGTTTACTTAAAGATGTTATATTAAAACCTGATTGAATTAACACTGTAAATATTCCAGATGCAATGTTATACGATCTCAATAATACCGCTAGAATTATTCCAAGCATTGCAAGAATGCCAAAGTGATTTTTAAAGAGAGCCCAAGCCTCTTTAATACTTTGCCAAATACCCCAGTCGTTTATAAAGAATCCGGCAATTGAGAATTGCCAA
>CAIWRB010000144.1 GCA_903914955.1 uncultured Chloroflexota bacterium
CGCATGAGTTGTTGTGCCATTTCATAAATGACCACACCGCCCATTGAAAAGCCACTAATGACATATGGCCCTTTCGGTTGCACTAAACGAATTTCCTTGATGTATTGCGCAGCCATTTCTTTGACATTTGTAAAAGGAGCTTCTTTCCCATCCAGGCCGCGCGCCTGGATGCCGTACAAAGGTTGATCAGGGGAAATGTGACTGGTGAAACGGTTATAGAAAAATGCGCCGCCATCAGCATGGACACAGAAAAGTGGAGGTTTGGAGCCGTGGGGTTGGATTGGCACGAGCGATGACCAGGCGGGCTTCCAACCTTTTTCCCGTAATGCTGCTGCAAGCTGGACAATGGTCGGGGTGTGGAACAATAAAGCCAATGAAAGCGTCTGTCCCAACTCCTTTTCGAGTTCTGTAATCATTATTATTACAAGCAAAGAATCTCCACCGAGGTCAAAGAAATTGTCGCGGGTACTGATAGGATGACGTTTTAGCAGCCTTTCCCAAAGTTTTACAAGAAACAATTCAAATTCGTCGCTGGGCTCGATGAAATTTTCGGCTATGACTGGTTCAACTTCAGACGGTTCTGGTAAAGAAAGGTAATCAACCTTTCCATTCGGTAAGATTGGAAGGACATCCAACAAAACCACTTGTTTTGGCAAAGCATAATCTGGAAGATGTACTTTAAGCGCATCGCGTAACTGCATAGGGGTGGCTTGTGATGATTCTTTTAGGGTGACATAGGCTATGATTCGTGGTTGATTGGTAACACTATCGTCAGCAGATTCTGTTTGCCAAACTCGGACAGCACATCCCCGGACTGCCGGATTGGCTGTAAGTACAGCTTCTACTTCGCCCAATTCCACTCGAAAACTGCGGATTTTAACCATTCGATCATGCCGTCCTAGATATTGTAGTTGACCATTGGGTTGCCAGCAGCCTATATCACCAGTTTTGAAAAGCCGTGAAAAAGAACTATTAGGAGCATCATTAAATGGATTGATTTGCCATTTTTCAGTGTTTAAATCTGGACGATTCCAGTATTCACTGAAAAGGCCTGCGCCTGAAAGGCAAATCTCCCCTGGAAAACCGAGAGGCACGGGCTGGAGGTTAGAATCAAGAACATATACTCGTGTATTTTGGATTGGTCGTCCAACTGGTGGGGGCGTTTCTGATAGATCAGTAACATGGAATGTAGCATCACCCTCTGTAAGGCCATAAAAATTGATCAAATTTGCCCGCGGAAGTTTTTCGTGGAAGAGCTTGACCAATGTGGGAGTAAGCGCATCGCCACCAATCAACCAGGTATTAAGGTGCGTTAGCCGCTGGTCAATGTCATCATAAGCTTTCAATATAACGCGTAAAAGTAAGGGTACTAGGATGATGCGCGTGACAGCTTCCTCTTCAAGTAGATTAACCAAGCGGCGGGGGTCGGTGACGATTTTATGCGGGATCATGACTGTCCGCGCACCGAGCAGGAACGGCGAATATATTTCGTCGACTGCATCAATGGAACTAAGCGGGGAGGTCTGGCTGATCACATCTTCGGCATTCATTGCAGCCAGTGCCCAGGCGGCTTGAAAACGCGCTAGCATATTGCGATGGGTATGGATTACCCCTTTGGGA
>CAIWRB010000145.1 GCA_903914955.1 uncultured Chloroflexota bacterium
CCAAAGAAAATTAGACTTGCATTCTCATTACTTCGCGATACGCCTCAACCAGTTTGTCACGGATGCCAAGCGCCACGTTAAAATTCACATTATTTTCTTCCATCCCGATCATCACAGCATGCAGATCCACGCTTTCACCGCGCGCCATCTTTTCAACGAGGGCATCTGAATTAAGCTGTGATTGATTGAGGGCTGTCAGCATATTCTCAAAGGATTGAGTGATCTGCTGGGTATTGCTGCTTGCAGAAGACTTCTGAGTAGAGCCAAGTTCCGGGATGGCCGGGATCAAAACGGGACTAATAGGTTGGATCGCCATGTTTACCTGCCGATCTCAAGCGCTTTTAGCGCCATGCGTTTTACCGCTTCGATCGAAGCCAGATTGGCTTCGTAGGAACGAGTCGCCGAAAGCATGTTGGTCATCTCGACCACTATATTCACGTTCGGGTAGGTGACAAAACCATCGGTGTCTGCATCGGGGTGCGTGGGGTCATAGACCCGCGGGCCGGTTTCTGTATCGGTGGTGATCTCAGCTACGCGTACGCCGCCCTGTAAACTGCTCAACTGATCGCGGCGGGCGGCAACAACATCGGGTAGGCTGGCCTTTTTTTCTTCAGGCATAAAAACAACATCCTGACGCTGATACGCGCCGCCTTTTTCGGTGCGCGTGGTCTGTGCATTTGCGATATTGTTCGAGATCAGATCCAGCCGCAAACGCTGTGCAGTAAGTCCGGTGGCGCCAATACGGAGTGATTCCCAAAAGCTCATGATATGCTCCTTGTTCGGTCTGATAATATCAAACGCAGGGAATTTACACAGTAAAAGCAGTGTGAAGTTAAAATAAATTTTGTGTTAATAAAAAACAAAGCACCATATCCCTTGCGGAAAGGCACTTGTTCTTTTTTGCTAAATTTGGCTGTTTTGTCTAGGCAAAGCGACGAATTCCCATCACTTTGCCATTGGAACTGTGCTCACCACGTGGTAAATACAGGGTTCTGACCGATCAAGTTAAGATATTACCTATTGATGTGAAGTACGCCGGGCTGGTGCTGACACTGACAGGCACCGTACGGGCGGCGATCTTTTGTTCGGTTATAACCCAGGCGCCGCGCAACTCAACAAGGACATTAGTGGCAGAGGCGTAATCACCTTTGCGGATGCAGTCCATACACCACTGGTACAGGCTGAACAAGCCATTCGAAACTTCCGGGTAATTTAGATCCAGGGTGTCACGCAGCGCGCTGATCGTCTTGATGGATTTATCGAAATCCTGTTGTTCACAGGAACGGATCGCCAGGTCGTAGGTCATGATCACCAGACGAAGCGGGCTGGCATTCATTACATCCTGTTTTCGATATTGATTGCTATAGGCTGCTAGATACATGGTTTCAGTCCTCAATGAATTAGGGTTGAATTATTCTATACAAATAGTTTCGGCTGACTGCTCATAACCTTGAGCGGTGCGCTGTTAATTCGACATAAATTTTTAATGTGGTTTCAAAACAACATTTAGGAACACAATAACCATCTCACCATCTGAAAGACTGAAATAAATAAGATCAGATGGTCTTGTGATTTCTTTACAGGATCAGGCGGCGATCTTTAATAGTTCGCCGGCCGGCATTTTATAAAACTCACTGACCGGTATGGTGCGCAATACGCGCTTTGAATCACGATCTACAATGAACACGGTCAGTTCATTGGTATCGTCATTGACACGGAAATGCACTGAAACATTGGAGGAGCTCTCAGCCCCGCCTTCAGACGGCGTTGGTGCTTTCTTCTTCTCAGGAGCCTCGGCCTTTGGAGCTTCCGGGGCTTTTACCTGCGCCTTGGGCAACATACCAGACACGGCGGCTAGACTTACACTACTGATTGGGTTGATCGAATTATCACTCATTACGCACATCCTTTCCCTGCATCCTTGCATGGGAATTACCAATTTTTTTCTTTTAGAGTGGGTCAAACCTCATGCTCGACCGTCACTCTCATCGCACAAAAAACAGAGACTACCCGGGTTAACCCGAGGAGTTTACATTTGTGCCCGTACCATACATTGCGTTAAACATTTGCTGCTGGTAACCATATTCAACCAACTGGTTCTGATAGCCATAGTACTGATTGTACAAAGACTGCTTGCGGGCTGTCAGCGTTTCGTTATACTTCGTAATACGTTTGTCATAGCTTGTGCGTTGATCGTCTATCGAGGTCAGAGCTTTGGATAACGTTCCACTGGTGCCGGCATAATTCGAGACAATGGTATTGATCCCGGACAAACCTGCATCCAACAGCGCGGTTACATCTGAAGCTTTGCTCTTGAACGCCGCACTGAATTTGGCGCTGTCG
>CAIWRB010000146.1 GCA_903914955.1 uncultured Chloroflexota bacterium
ATGCGAAAGTAGCTGGAGGCAGAGTTGGGAGCAATGTGAATGTGGCTAATGGGGTCTCGGTGGGAGGTAGTGGCGTTGACGTAGATGTAGCTGTTGGCATTGCTGCCGCGGTTTGAGTGATAGAAAGCCATGCATTTGCGATGGCAGTATTAGAAATTTCTGCGGCGCTCAAAGATTGCGTGGGGGCAGGTCCACAAGCGGATATAAGAGTGATAATGAATAAGGAAACGATGGTTAGGTATTTCTTTTTCATTTTTTTCTCCTTGTACTTATTTTTACCACAAACGTTCGAAGTTTCGACAAATGCACTTGCAACCGAAATATATATCCCGTCTACGAAATTAGGCTCGCAAATTTAATATTTTCAAAATAAAATCCGCAGTTCGCCTGCCTGATGTTCCATCTGTAAATGTAATTTCGTCCTCTATAAATTTTCTGCGTTCAGGATAATCAAGGGATGGATTTTTCAGGTACGCATTCAGCATGGAACGCAGCTCTTTTTCAGTAGTTGCCACGCGCCCCGCCTTTGATTCGCGGAAACGCTTGTGCGTGGGCCAATTACCGATCTCTTTTAACGATAACGAAAACTTCTTCGGCTTGTTCCATCCGCCTGGGGTATCGATCACTGCCGCGATCATCGGCGTATCATGGACAGCGGTCTCGACCAGCATCGTCGAATAAACAGTCACCACTACATCAGAGTAGGCCATCATGGACGACTTCTCGTCCATGTCTTCTCCGCCGTAATAGCCGAGTGACCCGCCCAACGCCACAGGCTGAACAACATGCACATGCGGATATTTTTTCTCCAACTCGAAAACTTGCGCGCGCTCATCTGCAAAAATTTTCGGCTTATCTTGAAAGTGACTTGGGTGCAAGCGGATCAACAACTGCGAAGGCTCTGCCAGTGAATCAGATGAAATCAAATTCGCCAGTGCTTCGATATTTGGATAGTTCGGCGCGAAGTGGACAAAACTGCTGGCGTACGAGATCAACTTGCGCTGAGGGTCGAGTCTGTGCAGTTTGAAATATTCGTCACGCGGCATGAGCCATTGCTTGCGGAAATATCCGTCATACGAGGGAATGCCGCCAACGTGCACATATCCGGGATTCCAATCTGAACCTTTGACGAGTTCCTCTTTTTGCAACTCAGACCAACAGGTCGCCCACTGCACATCCGCACCGCTTACATTATATGAAGAAGAATTGTCCCAGCCGACGATGACGGTCATGTTCGGGATTCCGCGTCGGGCAGATTCACGCAAGAGGTATCGGTCCATGCGCCAGCCTGGAGTCGAAGCGATGACCATGTCAGGTTGATATTTTTCAAATAGATCAGTGTACAGGCCAGGGGCGAAGTGGTTTTGCATCCGCACCAAAAGTTTGCGGGCGAAGGAAAAATACCGCAGAAAAAGAATCGCCAGCACGGATGGAATCCAAACGCCAAAACGGAATTTCCAGCCGTTCTCGCCCCACACTTCCCAAATGTGACTGTCCATCGCTTCGGTGTTGATGTGGCGCGAGCCGCCGACGCGGCGTAAATAAATGAGCATGGATTGCAAGCGCGGGCTGACTTTTTTTGCGTAGTCGTTCGCTTGCTTCAACCGCAAGCCTTCAAAGGTTAAACCTGGACGCGCAAAACGCTGTTCGATCTTTTCCTTGGTGTCGTCATCGGTAAGTACGATGACTTCAACACCAGCATTGAGCAGCGTTGAAACGACGTCGCTTTGCAGGAAGTAGATGATTGCCATGCCGTGGTCGGCGGAGATGAAGATACGTTTTGTCACTGAATTGATTTTGCTTCTTTCATAATGGAGGGTTGATTCTATTTCTATAAATAATTTACTCACATCTGTTTGATTAGACTATAACAACGATTTACTCATACAGAAACGAAATCTGACG
>CAIWRB010000147.1 GCA_903914955.1 uncultured Chloroflexota bacterium
AGTGACATATGCAAAATTGGGTTGATTCCTATGCGGTTCCTGTACCGCAGTCGTGGACTTTCGCGTCCTGCCCGTCGAATCCCACAGCGCAGAACTGCTCGTCTCCGGCTGGAGCGTGAGTTATCTCGCGGTCTGGAATCCCAATTCGTGGCAGGTTGAATAGGAGAAATCGCTGCCCGAAGCAAGACACGTTTTGAGACCTGACAGTGTTTCATCATCCTGTTCGAATCGCCTGGCACTGGAAACGAGTCGCCGGACAGACTCGAACACCTTAGAGAGCGTTTCTTAAGTCAATTGGTAGCTAATTTCAACATGCGGCGAATGCTGGCAATATAAACCACAGCCTCGCTAGATGAAACGGTATGTTCAAAATCACGTGACAGGCGGCGATAACGACCTAACCAACCAAAGGTTCGCTCGACAATCCAACGATGCGGCAGGATTTCAAATCCTTTCGCTTTATCCGATCTGCGAACAATATCTAATTTCCAACCAAACTGCTTACGCACATCTTTGACAATAGAAACATAACCACCATCTGCCCAGATCAGTTTCAAACGACACCAACGATTATGAACGCTATGTTTAATCTTATCGAACAGCTTTTGCAAGGTTTGGTATCCGCCGCGACCATCTTGAATACCCGCGCTGTGAACCAAAACCATCAAAAGCAAGCCCAATGTGTCTACTATTATATGGCGTTTGCGTCCAGGAGTTTGTTTATGGACATCGATGCCGCGTTCTTCGCCGCCTTCCGATGTTTTGACGCTTTGGCTGTCAATGATCCCGGCACTAGGTTTGGGATCACGCCCAGCTTGTACACGCACATTCCTAACCAGCTCTTCATTAATCCGCTCCCAAAGACCCTGACGTTTCCAACGTCGAAAGTAACCGTATACGGTCTGCCAAGGCGCGAAATCTTTGGGTAACATGCGCCATTGGCAACCTGTGCGAACCACATATAAAATCGCATTGATGATCTGCCACATCTCCCATTTGCGTGGGCGTCCCATGTGGTGGGTTGGAAAAAACTCCTCAAGTAGTTGCCATTCGGTATACTTGAGGTCGGTCGGGTAAGTTTGTGCGAATTTGGTCATTCTCCAAGCTTACCCGACTATTTAAGAAACACTCTCTAAGGCTATTCCATCCAGCCGCTGGCAGATCTGCGCCACAGCGTTTACATTTTCATCCGTCACTGCAAAATGCGACTGAGCCAGCACGGCGCGGTCAATGAACAAACGCACGGCTTCGTACTGTGAAAGTCCTTCGGCAGCTGGTAAATGTTTCAAATCTGGAATGGAAAGCGACGGCACATGCCAGGCTTGTTCGCCCTTGACGCCCAATGCTTCGCGGCTCGACGCCAATATTTTCAAATTCGGCGCGGTATTTAATAACATATCGGAGAGTTTGGCGCAGGCTTCGATCAGATGTTCGCAGTTATCCAAAACGAGTAAGGATGTTTTTTCGCGCAGGAAATCCGTCAGGCTGTCGAGCGCGCTCCTGCCCTGCTGGGTTTGCATCTCCGCGGCGGTGAGAATGACTTGCGGAATCAAGTCAGGGTCGGTGATGGGTGCAAGTTCCACGAACCACGTGCCGCTGGGAAATTGATCGAGCAATTCCGAAGCGACTTGCAAGGACAAACGTGTCTTTCCCACGCCGCCCGAGCCGGTTAGCGTCACCAAACGATATTCACTCAATGCCCCTTTTACTTCAGCGATCTCTTTTTCGCGCCCGATGAACTTGCTCAAATTGGTTGGCAGGTTGTTGCGCTGTCTGGGTGAGCTGGAAACCGGAGAAGAAGCGAATTGTCC
>CAIWRB010000148.1 GCA_903914955.1 uncultured Chloroflexota bacterium
CGATTAAAATCAACCTTCATAATTCTCCAAAATCACTTTGCAAATTCTCTCCACCTTTTGCAGATCAAAGTAATGGTCATTGAATAAATTGACTATCTTGTTAGAAAACATTTCGGCGCTCGGTGCAAACCCCTCAGCCATAATACCTGCAAGTGATGCATAATGCGAACTGGCAAAAAGCCCATCGTTAAATATGGCATGCATGACTTTCCCTTGATTTTTCACCCGAATGTTAAATCTCCATATTTGATATGCCTGCGGCAATCGTATTTCCCACGGCAGAAGTTCCTGATACAAGGTGTTCAATTTCGCACGATGGTCTAGTGAAATTTTCAATTCGCTTTCAATTTTTTCGCGATAATCACACCATGCATGAGCAAGCGCGGCGGTTTCAAGCCAGTTGCTATCTGTGTAGGTAAAAATCTTACGCTTTTGAACAGTTTCTTTATAGGACGATTCAAGCTCAATGAGATCCTGCTGATCAAAAGGCAACAGAACGGATAAGTATTTAAAACCATCCTTCACCAAAGCATAACCACCAGAGCCCAGATCAACAACCTTCGCATTACTTGTACTATATAGAGTCAAATCAGCAGGCTCATCAGAATCGAAGCTTGGGGCACAGAGACAACGATCATCCAAAATAAAAATATCAGGATCAATGTTCTTTAGAGAATTAAAGAATTCGCTCGGCGTGGACGAATCACCATAGGTATGAACATAGAGTACACCTCCAAACTTGCGCTTCTTAATTCGTCCCTCGACCTGATCCAGATCCATATGAAAGGTCGATGCTGAAATATCCACAAATTTAAATGGGACATTTGCTTTCAAAAAAGTAATTGGAACAATTGGGCAGACATTAGCGGGCAATATCCATGGATACGAATCCTCACGGGCAATCAGTATATTATAGATAATTGTTGAAGCGCGGGGCTCGTAGATGTATTTCATTAAAAAAGAAAAGTTGACAGCGGATTAAATTCGTCAGTTTTTATTTCGCATCTTTGCGAACAAGAATAGTGAAATCATATAGATTGTAATCATGCAACAACGCCACATTGCGCGAAAAGTTACGCTTACAAAAATCAAACATCAAAAGTGGGTCGGCAAAATACAGGTCGGGGCGCAAAGCCATTCGGTCAGCATCGGAGTAGCTGGTCAACATATTGAAAGCAAAACCTTTATTGCATAAAGCATTTAATCGATTCAAGGTTTCAATTACCATATCCTGCCATTCAGACTGATCAGCATCAAATTTATTGTTAAAGATCGAACCCGCCAGCAGATAATCAACTACGGAAAGCGTGTTCTCATTGTGGGTAAACTGAGCATTGGAAAATTCTTTGTGTGCCGCCTGCCCAGCAATCACCATTTTTTCCAACATATCAAAACCGTAATACTCAAATTTCCAATTCTGCCTTTGAAGAAAATCAAACATTGCTCCATAACCGCAACCATAGTCAATGACACTAAACGCAGTGGATGAATCAATCACCTTAATCAATTGTTCGAACCGAACTTCCTGAGCCCCATAGCCATTGTAATCCGCGCCTTTTGGAACGGCTCCATAAGTTTCAATTTTATCAGTGAAATACGCTTTATATTTCTTGATGGCATTTTCAAGATCCATTGAGTTTTTCCTTTTTTCTAATAGTAATATAATCCAGTGCTGCTTCGCCAGTCATAAAGAGGAGGTCAAGTATGCTTACAAATGGTTCAAATGGAGTATAAAGTTGATCATATAAAGGGTATTCGTAATTAATGTATTCAAGCGTGATGCCTGCTTTTTCGAATTTTTCCTGTTCGATATACTCACGAGCGGAAGGCCCACTGATGTAATGACTCGCACCAACACTGGCCAATATTTGGATCAATCGGTCAGTTTTTTGGCCAGTTATGCCTTCAATTTCTGATGAACTAATAAAACGAGTTTGCATGATTCCCAAAGTACGCGTGAGTATCTCGGTTGTAGCAATAGTAAAATCTGAAAGCATTTCATCATTGCGGGAATAAAAAGACTCTATCAAAGGCGAATATTTCTTGAAATATGGAGCTTTACTATAAGCAAAAGTCAATGCTTTAAAATGATTCTTTGCCCAAGGCTTGGACCAGTCTATTCGTATGTTTTTGATTGAAACCCCATTGGTTACACCACGACTGTGAACAGGGATAGTCAGCCATTGATTACCTTGAGCAGTCTTAATCCGGTTACGGTTGCGCCAGCCATGTTTATCATATTGCACATCATCATAGAATATAAAAAGATCAGCACGGCAAATCTGGTCAAAATAACCCCGCCAGGGAATATATGAA
>CAIWRB010000149.1 GCA_903914955.1 uncultured Chloroflexota bacterium
AATTATGAAAGATTTGGCGGTGTTTTCTATTTCGCCTGGGTTATTCCCGGAATGGCAGCAATATTGCTTTTCATGCTTGCCTACCTCCGCTTTTTTATCCATCTTGAAAATAAATTTAAGTTCCTGTTTTTTATTTCACTTGCGATATATGTCAGCGGCATTATTGGCGGAGAAATGCTCAGCGGGCATTTTGCGGGAACTATCGGGTTAAAAAACTTTACCTACGCAGCATACACAAGTCTTGAAGAATCGCTTGAATGGATTGAATGTTCGCTCATCATTTATTCCTTACTTAAGTATATTCAGCAATATCTGCCCAAGGGGATCACGATCCAAGCATGATTATTCCAGATAGACTCGTTTCAGAACTGGAGTTAAAGCGCAATACAGGCGAACGTGGAACTCGCAAATTTATCGCTTACAAAGGCGTGGTATATGATGTAACAGATTGCCCCAAATGGCGTTTGGATATGCACGAATTTTTACATTTTCCCGGTCAGGATCTGACGAGCGAACTTCCCGACGCGCCTCATCAAGAGGAAGTCTTCAAACACGATTGCGTTAAGATCATTGGCAGGTTGGCGGAGTGATTACACCAAAAGTCGAATACCCTAAGTCGTCGAATCCGCGAAAATTCATCACCCTGTGCGGGCGGATTTTCAACGACACCGATCCTCAGTATTTCCCACGCACACAATATCACGGTCGGACAATTTTCCTGTGCACCGAATCCTGTCTCGGCGCATTTTTGGCTGACCCTGATCTGTTTTACAAGATGCACAGAAATTCTGAAAAAAAAAGCAATACGTTATTTTGAGCGCTAAGCCTCTTAATTTTACGCCGAAGCCTGGAGACTTCGGAATCACATTAATGGTTGGAGAGATATGATCACCCCACAAAAGTCCATTCATTACGAGCAGTATGAATTTCACAAATGGAAATCCTTCGATGCAGAAACCATTGTCGAAATACCAGTATCCTTGACCGTAAATGGCACAGTGTGGATTACGTTCATGTGCACACCAGTCAATCTGGAAGCACTTGCTGTTGGATTTCTTTACAACGAAGGCCTTATCGAGAAGATGGAGGAAGTAAGCGACGTCCGTGTTTGTGAGCATGACGATAATGTTGACGTCTGGTTAAATCATGATGTAGAACAACCTACCTCATGGCGCAGAACATCTGGCTGCACAGGCGGTGTGACGGCGGTGGATCTGCTTGCGAAGCCGAATATCTCATTTGATAGAAACAGCCCAAAGGTCGAACCCGAAGTGATCGGAAATTTAGTCGAAATGCTGTTCGAGTCGCAATCGCTATACCGTGAGACGGGCGGAGTCCATACATCCGCTTTAAGCGATGGCGAGAAGATACTTATCTCGGCGGAAGATATTGGCAGACATAATACTTTGGACAAAATCGCAGGATTATGTTTGATGAATAATATCTGGCCTGAAACAAGAATTCTAATTACCACTGGCCGCATCAGTTCTGAGATGTTGCAAAAGGCGGCGCGGCTGAGTGCTCCCATTTTGATCTCACGTACCTCCCCATCTTCGCTTTCGATCGAGATGGCGGAGCGATATGGAATCACATTGATCGGTTACGCGAGGAAACACAGATTTAATGTTTACTCGAGTACACAACGAATTGGTTTGTAAATTTTCGTAAAAGCCGCTTCATTCGAAAACGGCTTTTTTCTGTTATACTTATTTGTGAAATATATCACTATAAATAAGGATTAATGTCTCATCAAAGTATGAAGAAAGCAACTTACTAAAGATGGTCGGTCAAACGATAATTACCATAAATTACTGGAAATCCCCTGAGGTACCATGACAAATAAAAATATTGTTTACAAACCCATTGACCCTGAAATTGGAAAACTTGCTCAACTGCATGGCGGCAAGCAGGAAGCCACGCTTGAAGTGCTCAAATTTTTGGATGCGGCAAAAAAATTAAATCCCATCACGATATACGAGACAGCGCGCGCGCTCCACATCCCCGCTCACGAAGCGTACGGCATGGCAACTTTTTATTCCATGCTTTCACTTGAAGAGCGGAAAAAAGTTTTACGTGTATGCGATGGTCCCGTCTGCTGGCTTAAAAGAGCAACTTCATATAGAGAACAGAAGTCAACGATAGACGAATGGGCGTCTATGGTTAACGATCAATGGTCAGTTGAGCGTACATCTTGTTTGGGTTTATGCGATCGCGCACCGGCAGTTTTGGTTGAAAACGAACAAGCGGGTCCAGTCGAAGCAAAAGAAACTGCTAAAGTTTGCGAGGGTTGGAGAGGTGTGCAAACAGATTATTCAATTCCACGTAAAGGCGAAGTGCGCGTTATGACGGCACTGATCGGAAAAGTTGATCCAGATAATATCAACTCTGCGCTCGAGCATGGCCTTTATGACGGACTCAAAAAAGCGCTTCAAGCCGAATCGATAGCTGTTCTGGCGGAAGTAGAATCATCTGGTCTGCAAGGACGTGGCGGAGCCGGCTTCCCTGTTGGACGTAAGTGGCGCTTTGTTGCCAACGAAAAACGGACTCCGCGTTATATCGTTTGCAATGCCGACGAATCCGAACCGCTCATCTTCAAAGACCGCGTATTAATGGACACAAATCCACATCAACTACTCGAGGGCATGACCATTGCAGGATATGCTTGCGGCGCATCCGAAGCGTGGATATATATCCGCGGGGAATATGAATATCAAGCACGTCGTTTGGAACGCGCCATTCAACAGGCGAAAGAAAATAACCTGCTGGGGGAAAATATTTTAGGAAGCGGTTTCTCTTTCAAAATACATGTTCATCGCGGAGCAGGAGCATACATCTGCGGCGAAGAGACAGCGCTGATCGAATCACTCGAAGGTAAACGCGGCGAGCCGAGATTACGCCCACCCTATCCCCCCACTTACGGTTTTCGGGGACAACCAACCGCAGTCAATAATGTCGAATCATTTTGCGCAGTACCAAATATTGTAAAAAACGGAGCCGATTGGTGGCGCAATCTAACAGATGACTCCACGCCAGGAACAAAAGTTTATACGATCTTGGGACATGTAAATAATCCTGGTTTGTTCGAAGCTCCATTTGGTTTGACACTACGTCAAATCATCAACGACTTCGGCGGCGGGATGATATCTGGATCAACTTTCAAATTTGCATTATGCGGCGGCGCAGCTGGGACCATCGTCGATGAAAGCTTGCTTGACATCCCGATAAATTTTGCTTCATCACAAAACGGAATCTCTCTTGGAGCAGGTTCATTCTTGATCTGTGATCAGACTGTTTCACCGGTAGCGTTCCTGCGCGAATTGCTGCATTTCTTCGCAGCAGAATCCTGTGGAAAATGTACGCCTTGTCGCGTTGGAACATGGCGCTCACTTGAAATCCTAAATCGTCTCGCAAGCGGACAAGGTCAGCACGGTGACACAGATGAATTAAAAACTCTCGCAGCGATCATGCAAGACTCATCCTTCTGCGGGCTTGGACAATCCGTACCGATCCCAATGAAATCAGTAATGACACATTTCGGCGCAGAATTTGCTGAAGCAGAGAAATAAAGGTGAAACCATGGTTAACATAAGCATCAACGGACAATCAATTGAAGTAGAACCCGGCAAAACTATTTTACAAGCAGCGCAAACTCACGGCATTGAAATCCCCACACTGTGTTATCACAAGGATTTAAATCCGACTGGCAATTGCCGCATGTGTATGGTGGAAGTAAAAGGCGGGAGATTCCTGCAAGCCGCGTGTGTCACTCCCGTTTGGGAAGGAATGGATATTCAAACACACAGCGAGAAGGTTACCAAAGACCGCAAGTTGACACTGGAACTAATGCTCGCAAACCACCCACAGGACTGCATAACCTGCGACGTAAGCGGTGAATGTGAATTGCAAGACCTAGCCTATGAATACAAAGCCTCTGCTCCAGAGTGGGGAAGCAAAGGGACACGCTACCCTGTAAATAGCGACCCGAATCCCTTCATCCGCGTGGATATGAATCGCTGCATCCTTTGTCGCCGATGTGTTTCGGCTTGCGCTGAGGTCCAGGTCCGCGATGTGTGGGGTGTGGCAAAACGCGGATTCGATGAAGTCATCGTGGCTGGTGCGGGCACAACCATGCTTGAAGCGCGCTGCGAATCATGCGGTCAATGTGTGGCCTATTGTCCAACAGGCGCACTCTCGAACAAATTGAATTACGGAACAGCCCGCGCACACCAAGTCACTAAAGTCACCACTACTTGCTCGTATTGCGGCGTAGGTTGTCAATTTGACTTGCTTGTAAAAAACAAAAAGGTCATCGGCGTACAATCCAATCCGAACGCGCCAGTCAATGGGATGGCGTTGTGCGTGAAGGGACGTTACGGATACGATTACATCCATCACGCAGAGAGATTGACGAAACCTAAGGTTAGAAGATATTTATTGGAAGGTAAGAAGAAACCAGTTTTCAGTGATCAGTTATCAAAGGTCGGTGATCAGTGGGATTGGGTGGAGACCGAATGGGATAAAGCACTGGATATCGTCGCCGAAAAAATGTTGGCGACCCGAAATAATTTCGGCGCGGATAGCATTGGAGTACTCACTTCCGCAAAATGCACAAACGAAGAAAATTATCTGATGAACAAACTGGCGCGACAGGTCATTGGCACGAACAACATTGACCACTGCGCCCGTCTCTGACACTCCAGCACGGTAGCCGGTCTGGCTGCCTCCTTCGGTTCGGGTGCCATGTCCAACTCAATGGACGATGTAGCAAAAGAAGCAAAAGCTTTCTTTATTATCGGATCAAACACCACTGAACAACATCCCGTCTTCGGGACGATG
>CAIWRB010000150.1 GCA_903914955.1 uncultured Chloroflexota bacterium
ATATGGATGTCAATATATCAGTTTTTTTTGAATTATGCAACATATGATTACCATACGTTTTAGAATAGCTTTTTTCAAATGAAATCCATTTGCAATACAGACACCTGAATCAGGATGCCGCTTTTCCCGCCGTCGCGAGCAGTTACACAAATTCTAATATTGCTTTTACATTATATTGACCCGCTTTCCGTTTGCTTTTACAATGATGAAGATGTTGCTGAAATTTGCAGGATTTTTCCGCCCCGATCACGACCCTCCATTTGCGCGCTGAGCACGCGTTGTCAACTTTAAACCTAAATATTTTCGGAGGAAAAATGCCCACACCACTTATTTCAAAACGCGCACCAATTTACGCCGATGTTCCCGATGAAAAGTGGAACGATTGGCGCTGGCAATTAAGTCACCGCTTGAATAGCGCGGAAGACATCGAAAAAGTTTTACATCTTACCGAGAGTGAACGCAAGGCTTTGCAAACGCAAGATCTGTTCCGCGTAGATGTGACGCCTTACTTTATTTCTTTGATCGATCCTGAGGATGCGAATGACCCCGTCCGCAAGCAGATCATTCCTGTCGCGGAGGAACTGAACGCCTTCACCGCCATGATGGAGGATTCTCTCTCGGAAGACCGTCACTCGCCGGTGCCCGGGCTGGTTCATCGCTATCCTGATAGAGTGCTTATGCTGGTCACGACTCAGTGCGCGTCGTACTGCCGCTATTGCACACGTTCACGCATCGTGGGCGACCCCGGCCAAACGTTCAACCGCCAGGATTTTGAGATGCAAATTGATTATCTCAAACGCACGCCGCAAGTCCGTGATGTATTGCTCTCAGGCGGTGACCCGCTGGTGCTGGCACCAAAAATACTGGAAGAACTGCTGACCCGTCTGCGCGAAATTCCGCACATTGAGATCGTGCGCATTGGGTCACGCGTGCCGGTCTTTATGCCAATGCGCATCACACAGGAATTGTGCGACATGCTCGCAAAATTCCATCCGTTGTGGTTGAATATCCACGTGAATCACCCGAATGAGATTTCAAAGGAACTGGCCGAGGCTTGTGACCGTATGAGTCGCGCCGGTATTCCATTAGGCAATCAATCTGTTCTGCTGGCAGGCGTAAACGATTGTGTCCACATGCAGCGTGAACTGGTTCAAAAGTTGACCCGCATCCGCGTGCGGCCGTATTACCTGTATCAATGTGATCTGGTTGAAGGTTCGGGCCACTTCCGCACACCGGTCGCAAAAGGCGTCGAGATCATCGAAGGTCTGCGTGGACACACTTCCGGGTACGCCGTTCCGCAATTCATAGTGGATGCGCCCGGCGGCGGTGGTAAGATACCTGTCATGCCCAATTATCTTTTGAGCATGTCTGATCACAAAGTGATCGTGCGCAACTACGAAGGATTTGTCACCACTTATGAGGAACCCACAGAATACAAATCTCATGACCCGAAGACTTGTAAATTCTGTCAAAACAAGAGGCCTGAACCCGGTCAGGCCGGACTAACTGGAATGCTGGATGGCGAGCAAATGTTCATCAAACCTGAAGGCTTCGATGAACTTCACAATCGCAATGGCATTCAACATCGACTGAAAGACGAAAACAAATGGAAGCCGCTCGGTATCGGCTCTGGTGAAACAGATTAATTATTTAAACCATGGAAGTTTCCCGTACGCTAAAACTCAAAAAGTTTTCAGGACTTTAATATAGTTTATAGAAGGAGCTAAAATGAGAAACAAACTGATCGTAACAATAATTCTTGCAAGTCTATTGGCAGGTTGTCAACCCGCAGCAAACCCTGTTGACATACAAGCACAGGTCAACACAGCTGTTGCGCAAACAATGGAAGCTCAACAA
This sequence comes from uncultured Chloroflexota bacterium, assembly GCA_903914955.1. Taxonomy (GTDB): domain Bacteria; phylum Chloroflexota; class Anaerolineae; order Anaerolineales; family Villigracilaceae; genus Villigracilis. The sequence goes on from CAIWRB010000150.1 coordinate 1,858, forward strand.
CAAATTGAAGGATTTGTAGCACAGACAGTTGCCGCGCAAATTCCGGCCTCCACACCAACCGTGGAAATCGTCCCCACCAATACCCTGCTTGTAATTCCAACATTCACAGCGCTAATTCTTCCAACGGACACACCGATAGCGGTCATCCCGCCTTCCAACACTGGCGGTGGAAGCAGTGTTTCTGCAAAAGCAGATTTCTCCTGCGAGATCATCAGCCGCCGCCCGTTTGATAATACTGAAATCCAACATGGGGATAAATTTGATATAAAGTGGACGATCGTCAATACAGGCACAAAAACCTGGGATGCCGGTTTTGATGTGAGCTACTCCAGCGGCCCGAAAATGGCCACAGTCAAAGCGGTAGAGATCCCCAAGAGAATGAAACCAAACGATACCTATCAGATCGTTCTTGATGCAGTTGCGCCCTCCGATAAAGGCAGCCAGATAATGATCTGGGTGGTACAGGGACAAATGTGCTTCCCGTACACTTCGATCATTGTAAAATAAAAACTTCCGGGAGGAACCATGCAACGAACCTACAGGATATCTGCACTTTTGATTGTAATTGCGCTGGTACTTGCCTGCGCACCTACACTTGCTCCTGAAGCCACGCAGTCTCCTGCATTTGATCCAAATTCGATCAATACAGCCATCGTGTTGACAGCGGACTCGGCGGCGACACAAACCGCGATCCTGAAACCTGCCACGCTAACTCCCAGTGTCACTTCTTTCCCGACCAGTACATTACCGGCATCAGAAACATCGACGCCTACATTTATTTTCATTCTGGCAACATCGACTGTGCCCTCATCCACGCCAACAGCAGAACCGACCCAGGACGGCTCAAGTTCAACCTCGCAATATGCCTGTCGGGTCGATTCAAAAAATCCTGCAGATGATACTGTTTATGCACCGGGAACAAACTTTGAGGCATCCTGGGAGGTAAAGAACACCGGCAATGGTAAATGGGAATCCGACAGCGCTGATTACCGCTACGTTAGCGGCGACAAGTTTCATCAGGCTTCGATCTACGATTTCAACAAGTCAGTTGGAGTTGGAAAGAGCACGGTTCTTATTGCAAGCATGAAAGCGCCCGGCAGTCCCGGCACATACTCCACGACCTGGAAGATCTTCATCGGAAAAAATAGTTTTTGTGCGATGAAGATTACAATTATCGTTAAATAGAAAGCATACACGGTTTTTAATTTTGTACATGGCAGGAGACATTAAAGTGATCCTGCCATTGTTTATTTTTCATTTTGCCAAAACACATATCCACCCTGGCTTTTGGAATGTTCTTGTTGACAAGCGCCCCTTCCTAACATAAAATCCAAAAACAAATTAATTTGGACTTTTGCCTGACGGAGTCCGAATCCTTCTGACTTCAACATTAGACAGGAGAATTTGCCCTCGAAACGAAAGACCACTAAATATTAATCGGAGACAATCATGCTCAAACAATTTAAAGACTTTGTCATGCGCGGCAATGTATTGGATCTCGCCATTGGCGTGATCATCGGCGGCGCGTTTGGAAAGATCATCGCTTCACTTGTCAATGATATGCTTATGCCGATCATTGGACTCTTTATGGGCGGTGTAGATTTTAGCGGGCTATCCATTACCGTCGGTGCGGCGGTAATAAAATGGGGCGTGTTCGTGCAGACCATTCTTGATTTTCTCATCGTTGCCTTCGTTATTTTTATTATTGTAAAAGCAGCGAACAAAATGAAGAAAGCCCCACCGCCCGCAGACCCCACTACAAAAGAATGCCCGCGTTGTTTCAGCCTCATACCCATCAAGGCTACTCGTTGTCCGCAATGCACCTCTGAATTAATGTAGAATAAATATACAGCGTAACAAGTCCCACGGGCGAGTAAGCGGCTTAAATGTCGCAGCATAAATACCTGTGGGATATTTTTTCATCCTTCAACATTCACCCTTCCCCTTATGGATTTCCTAGACAAACTTAATCCGCAACAACGCAAAGCTGTCACAGCCGCCGATGGACCTGTTTTGGTAGTGGCAGGCCCGGGTTC
>CAIWRB010000151.1 GCA_903914955.1 uncultured Chloroflexota bacterium
ATTGTGCAAAACTTTGAACGTGAAGCGAATTTGCTTGCCACGTTGAACCATCTTGCCATTCCCCGTATATATGATTATTTTTCTCATAATGATCATTCGTATCTTGTTCTCGAATTTGTGCATGGCAAAGATCTTGAAACAGTGATCACAGATACGAATGGATTTCTGCCCGAGGATCAGGTGATTAGTTGGGCAATCCAACTTTGCGATGTGCTTGATTATTTACATGGGCATAAACCAGACCCGATAATTTTCCGAGATATGAAACCGTCCAACGTGATGATCAATCACAACGGAAATGTGGTGCTGGTGGATTTTGGTATTGCGAAAACCTTCCAGACCGGCACAAAAGGCACCATGATCGGTACCGAAGGATATTCACCGCCAGAACAGTACCGCGGTGAGGCTACTCCTGTTGCTGATATTTATTCGCTTGGAGCAACCTTGCACCATGCGATCACCCGCCGCGACCCGCGTCTTGAGCCGCCTTTCTCTTTTGCCGAACGGCCATTGCGCCGCATTAATCAAAATGTTTCAAGCGAATTTGAAGCGGTCGTTAATACAGCTTTACAATATAATCCTGCTGACCGGTTTCCAAGCGCGAGCGCGATGAAGGATGCGTTGATGAGCGTGGCTCGTAAAACCGGCGCGCTTTCAAAGATCACATCTGCCTTGCCTGTTTCCAGCGGAGGTATTAAGCCGCTCTGGTCTTTCAAATGTGAAGATGAAATTCGCGGCACTCCGACATTGAATCAAGGTACAGTTTTTATCGGATGTTATGATAATAACCTGTATGCCTTAAATGCGGCGGATGGACAATTCCAATGGAAGTACCCCACCGAGGGCGGCATCGTTTCCCGCCCTTCAGTGTATGACAATAATGTTTTTTTTGGTTCAGAAGATAAACGTTTGCATGTGGTTAACGCGCGTAATGGAAAAGTAGTCTGGACGTATTACACAGGCGGGAAAATTTACTCCTCGCCCCGTATCGCTGATGGACATATTTTTGTAGGTTCGGAAGATCAGGATCTACACGCGGTGAATGTAATGACCGGCCGCGCAATTTGGAAATTCTCCACAGATGGGCCGATCCATTCCACACCGCTGGTTGCGAACGAAATGGTTTACTTTGGAACCGAGTCAGGCTCATTTTACGCCCTTGATTTTCGTGGCGAATTGAAATGGCGCTTTCAAGCCAAACGGCCGGTGACATCATCTCCCATAAGTAAAGGCCAATCCATTTATGTCGCCTCACTAGATGGCACTCTTTATTCATTGGATGCAAAGAATGGCTGGGCGATCTGGAAGTTCCGTCTGGGTAAGGGATCGGTTTCCTCGCCTGCGATTGCAGATGACCTAATATTTATCGGTGCTGCCGACGGTTTTATTTATTGCGTAGATACACGTACTTCGAAGGAAGTCTGGCGTTTCAAAACTGAAAACCAGGTGAGCAGTTCGCCCGTCGTGTACAAAGATTCCATTTATTGCGGTTCCATTGACGGCAACCTTTATTGCCTGGAATACCGCACAGGCCGTTTACGTTGGAAATTTGAAGCGAAAGCGGCGATCACGGGTTCTCCGATCATATTCGATGATATTGTTTATTTTGGATCGATAGACCATCATGTCTATGCACTGTTTGCCTAAAAGGAGCTCTTGTGGCTGAATTTTTCAGAAACCTCTTGCGAAAGAAAGAAGAACCAGAAAAACCAAAATTGGTTGATATGGCTACGACCGCGCCACTTACCGATCAACAGCTCTATTCCATCATGGGAATTCAGAGTATAAAATCTGAAACGAAACAGCTTGTTGCGAGTGTGGGGCAGTCTGTCGGGAAACAACGGGATCACAACGAAGATAGCATCCTTGCGCTTACATCCACCATTGTAGGAAGCGCGGAAGGTATTCCGTTTGGGCTGTATATTGTTGCAGACGGCATGGGCGGACATCAATTTGGCGAAGTAGCCAGCAACGCCGCCATTCGGATCATGGGTGGCAACATCACTAAAAAATTTCATTCCTATCTGTATAATTTACCAACACAAGCTTTGCAAGAATCTTTGCAGGAAGTAATGGAAATTTCCATCACTGAAGCTCATCAATATGTTCAACGTGAAGCGCCAGGCAGCGGTACGACGGTCACTGCAGCTCTTGTGTTGGGGCAACAGATAACCATTGCGCATGTCGGGGATAGCCGCGCTTATTCGATCTATCCTGACGGTAGGATCGACCCGATCACACGCGACCATTCACTGGTCAAGCGACTTGAAGAACTTGGACACCTTAGCAAGGACGAAGTTGAAAATTTCCCCCATCGCAATGTGTTGATCCGCGCCTTGGGACAAGGCGAATTTCTTGAGGCCGATATTTTTACTCTTCCATTTCCACAAGGCGGTTATCTCATGATCTGCAGCGACGGTCTATGGGGCGTGATCAGCGAAAAAGATATTCTCCGTTGTATTACCGAAGCCCCCACCTTGAACCGCGCCTGTCAAAACATGGTTGAAGCCGCCAATGCTGCTGGCGGACCAGATAATATCTCTGTTATTCTCGCTCAATTGATCGGATAATCATGCGTTCCAACAGACTGGATCATTACGCTATTCTGGGAGTCTTTCGCGATGCCTCGCAAGAGGAAATTAAACGCGCGTATTTCGATTCGGCCCAACGACTGCATCCAGATAAGAATGTTGCTGCTGGCGAGACAGAATTATTTTTGGAAGTACAGCAGGCTTATGAAGTTCTCTCCAATCCCAAACGACGCAATTTGTATGATGCAACATTGCCTCCGCTGATTGAAGAAAATACATTTATTAAACACAATGTCTATTTTAGCCGCTCCAACCTTGCAAAGCTGACCGAGCCGCAGCTCGTATATATGCTTCTTGAAGTAGGTCCACGCGAAGACTCAGAAAAGTTATCCACCCCTCCTCTTAACATTTGCCTGCTGTTGGATCGATCCACATCCATGCAGGGCGATAAAATGGACATGGTAAAAGCTACAGCCATCCAACTCTTGCGTAATTTACGTCAGGAAGATGTACTGAGTGTTGTGGCTTTTAGCGATTTTGCAGAGGTTATTATTCCCGCTGCGCTCAATTTGGATAATAAAAAACAGGAAGGCCGCATTCAGATGATGCAAACATCCGGTGCGACCGAAATTTTCAACGGCTTGCAAGTAGCTTTGAAGGAGATCCGACGGACACTGGATCCTTCACGGGTCAACCATATTATTTTACTTACTGATGGGCATACATACGGGGATGAACAGGCATGCCTGGGACTTGCCGAGGAAGCCGCCTCTCAGAACATCGGCATAACTGGCATGGGCATTGGCAATGATTGGAATGATATTTTCCTTGATGCCCTCGCCAGCAAAACTGGAGGATCCTCCGCTTATATTTCAAAACCGAAAGACATTCAACGGTTGCTTGTCGATAAATTTAATGCACTTGTAAGCACTTATGCGGATGAAGTGCTTCTTGAATTCAAAGAACAGGAACATGTAAAGATCAATTACGTATTTCGTCTTCAGCCTGAAGGTGGTTCTGTTCAAGTGGAATCCCCCATGCGGCTCGGACCGATCTTGAGAGATACCTCGTTGCATGTGCTTCTGGAATTTGTGGTAAACCCGGGCGCGTTAAATGTCGATGTGTTTACTCTTTTAAACGGGTCTCTGAAAGTATCTGTCACGGCGCGTCCAACCCCTGTTCCGCCGATACGTCTGATTTTCGATCGTGAGGTGAAGATCAACCCATCCCCTGAAGCCCCACCGGCCCGCATCCTGTTCGCGCTTTCGCGCCTTAATCTTTATCGGATGCAGGATCGCGCTCGAACTGCGGCAGGTCAAGGTCAATATAATGTGGCAGCACGTCATCTGCAGAATCTGGCAACTCACCTGCTTTCACAAGGCCAGCATTCATTAGCTAAAACCGCTTTGTTTGAAGCGGATAATCTTGAAAGGAAACATGCCTGGAGTGCGAGCGGAAACAAAGAAATCAAATATAATACCCGTGCGCTTTTAATGGCAAGTACAAAGGAGAATACGAGATGATCATTTGTTCCAATTGCAAACATTCAAACATGGATGGAGCCCTATTCTGTGCAGAGTGTGGCGCCCAGCTGGTTGGCGCGGATGGGTTAACTACCCAAAATATTACGACGAAACAGTTTGATGAACTAAATAAGGATATACCCTCACAGGATGGCTATCAATCCTTTGAAGGCAGTGACGCTTGGGGAAGCCTTCATTTGTTGGATACGGGTCAGGTGCTCCCGTTGTCCACAAGAAATGAGTTCACTATGGGACGCATCAGCGAAGGCCAGCCGATCATGCCCGATATTGATCTTTCTCCCTACCAGGCTTATGCCGCAGGCGTATCACGTCTGCATGGGGTGATCAAGCGTGATGGTATTCGCATCGTTTTTATGGACCTAGGTTCAGCCAATGGCTCGTATATCAATGGAAAGCGCCTCGCTTCAAATGTTGAGCAGGTACTTAATCATGGTGATATTGTTGCTCTTGGAAAATTGAAAATGCAAATTTTGATCAAGAACGCCTAACGAAAGAGAAAGTAAAATGCCATACTCAATTATCCTGCACATCGCAGGAGAAACCTCCGTGGCTGGAGAAATAGAAGACCTTCCCAAGCCAACCGATACTATTATCGTAGTCTTGCATCCGCGCCAGAAGGATGGCAAGGATTTGCATTATATTGACCAGAATGTGGTTAAAGTTATTTGGCCCTTAACCAAGGTCAGCTTTATCGAGATTCTCGAAAGCGCCGAAGAAGAGAAGATCATCGGTTTCGTGAGGGAATAGCATGGCTGAAAATATAGAACGCCGCCGCATCCTGGTTGTAGATGATGAAGAACGCATGGTACGTTTTATTCGAATGAACCTCGAGCATGATGGCTTTCAAGTTAGTGAAGCCTTCAATGGCAAACAAGCCATTCAAAAATTGCGCGATGTTACTCCCGACCTTATTTTGCTTGATATTATGATGCCTGACCTGGATGGATTCGAAGTACTCGAAACCCTGCGCGAGATCAGTAATGTCCCTGTGATCATGCTTACAGCCAAAGGCGAAGAAGATGATCGTGTGCGCGGACTTGAACTCGGCGCAGATGATTACGTTACCAAACCGTTCAGCCCGCGTGAACTTGTCAGCCGAGTTAAGGCCGTGCTGCGCCGCACCGAGGGGTTGACGGGTTCGATGCACGGTCTGCTCGAAATAGATAAACGCCTCAAAATAGATTTTGACCGCCGTGAGATCTGGCTCGAAGGCAAACTTGTAAAACTTCGCCCCACGGAATATCGCTTATTATTTCACCTCGTACAAAATGCAGGCTGGGTCGTTTCACATGATCAACTTCTCCAAAAAGTTTGGGGCTATGAATATCGCGATGAGCCGCATTACGTGCGCCTCTACATTAATTATTTGCGCCAGAAATTAGAGAAAGATCCCGCCGACCCAAAATATATCCTCACCGAGCGCGGGGTTGGCTATCGTTTTATAGATTTCAAACGCGCTAAGGAATAAATTTGAACGGCTGTCAATGGTTCAAAACAGGAGTCGAAGTGGATCGACTCCTGTTTTGATTTATGATTGAAAAATCGGAGACTCAACACATGACTGAATCATTTTCAACTCTACGCATCAATGCGGACCGTATGCAGGATTCATTTACCCAATTGGCATTGATCGGCTCGACGGGTGACGGCGGAGTGAACCGCACCACTTTCAGCGAAGCGCATCTTGCCGCACGTAAATGGTTTCAGGCTGAGATAAAAAACTGCGGTTTGGAATTTCGCATGGATGGTGCGGGAAATCACTCCGCATTTCTTGCGAGTGACTCAACAGATGCTCCAACTCTTCTGCTCGGTTCTCATCTTGATTCCGTACCCAATGGCGGCCGCTTTGATGGTGCGCTCGGCGTGATGGCGGCTCTTGAAGTGTTGAGAACTTTCAAAGAAAATAGGATCAAGCTCAAGTCGAATCTTGAAGCGATTGATTTTACAGATGAAGAAGGCACACATTTGAGTCTGTTTGGGAGCAGTGCCTTGGCGGGTCATCTTCATTCAGAAGATTTGCAAAATCCATACAGCGGACGTGAGAATTTTACCGCTGGATTGGCGCGCGCAGGTTTGACAGAAACAGGGTTGTTGCAGGCGAAGCGCCCGAAGAAAAAGGTGGCTGGCTACTTGGAGGTGCACATTGAGCAGGGCAAGAGCCTGGAGCGTGCGGGAATCGATGTTGGCATTGTCTCTGCCATTGTGGGATATGGCTCGTATCGCATGAGCTATGTTGGTCGAGCAGACCACGCGGGTTCCACTGCGATGGAAGACCGTCTGGATGCGGGGCAGGGTGTGGCGGCGTTTATTTTGGCCGCGCGGGAAACCGTGATGCGCGATTTTCCGAGTTGCGTTGCGAATGTCGGCAAGATCGAATTTGCGCCGGGGGCTTCAAATATTGTGCCAGCCCGCGCAGATTTTTTACTTGAGTTTCGCTCATCAGATGCAGACCAACTTTCAAAGTTGGATGTGGCCTTGGTGGAATTGGCACAACAAAAAGCGGGGCAGTTTGGTTTGGCGTTGATCATGGAACCGCTTGGAAAACATTCGCCAAATCTGATGAGTGTGGAAATTCAGCAGATGTTTCAGAAAGCATGTGATGGCTTGGGATTATCCAGCAGGGTGCTGGCTTCCGGCGCGATCCACGATGCGCAGTCGCTGGTGGATGTTTGCCCGATTGGAATGATCTTTGTCCCTTCGGTGGATGGCGCCAGTCACGCGCCGCGCGAATTCACCAAATGGGATGATTGCGTCAACGGTGCGAATGTTTTGCTTCAAACAGTTTTGAAGTTGGCGGCCGAGTAAAATAGGATAATTCTATTGGAAGGCATACTTGCATGAAGAACTTCGATCCGAAATATAACGATATTCCCAAGACCGAAATCCATTGCCACCTTGAAGGGTCCATCCGCACACAGACCATTATTGATATTGCGCATGAATACAATTTGAAACTGCCTTCCTTTGATGCCAGTGAATTGGATGAACATGTGAAGGTCTATGACCAGCTTCGAGATTTACAGGCTGTGCTGGATGCTTTTGCTATTTTTCAAAACAGCATTACTTCAGCAGACGTCTTCGAGCGCATCGCATGGGAATTGTTTGAAGATTGCGCCAGACAAAACATCAAATTGTTTGAAGTCCGCTTTTCGCCAGATTGGGCGTTTCATGGTCACAATTTGGATTGGGACGCCTGCCTGGATGGTTTGCTGAGAGCCAAAGAACGCGCCGAATCCGAGTTTGATATGGCCATCGGAATTATTGCCATCACCTCGCGCGGCATGGGCGCAGAGTCATGTATCAAAACGGTGGATTGGGCGATACGCCACAAAAATCATATTCAAGCCGTAGACCTTGCCGATGGCGAACACCTTTACCCGATGAGTAATTTTGTGAAGCCGATCTTGAAGGCCAAAGAATCAGGCTTGAAAGTGACCATTCACACTGGAGAAGATACTCCCGCCTCGGCAGTCTGGGAAACCATCCATGCGTTTCAGCCCGACCGCATCGGGCATGGCATCCACAGTATTGAAGATAACAAAGTAGTTGAGTTGATCAAGGAACGTAATATTACTCTCGAAGTAAATCCCTGGAGTAATTACCTGACGAATTCAGTTCGGACAATTGATGTGCATCCGCTGAAAAAACTGTTCGATCTTGGCGTACGCGTGACCATTAATTCTGATGACCCTGAAGTGCTGGAAACGAATGTGAACAATGAATATCGAATTGCGCATGAAGTGCTGGGAATGAGTATGGATGAGATCGCGGTGTGCAACCGCTACGCGTTCGAATCGTCTTTTATTGCTGATGCAGTCAAACAAAGGATATGGAATAAGCACTTTGCCTTCATCCCGTGATGGGGAACTGGTCTTGAATCAAAATTGACCGAATCAGAGCCATTGAGGTATAATTTTGCGCCACTAACTGAACAGCCTGTTCCCTATAAGAATGGGACTTGCAATCATCTTTAAACAAGGAAGTATTTCGAATGCCTAAAAGAACCTATCAACCCAAGATTCGCCGCCGCGTACGTGTACACGGTTTCAGACAGCGCATGTCCACGGCAGATGGCCGTAATGTGCTCAAGCGCCGCCGTTTGCGTGGCCGTTATAAATTGACCGTTAAATCCAACGAGCATGTAAAGAAAACTCGATGGTAGTTGCGCGAGTATGTTAGCGCGCGAATATCCATATTGAGGCGCGGGTGCAGAGTAAATTTCGCCTGTCCCGATCTGAAGATTTCAAGCGGGTGCGGCTAACGGGAAAGTCCTATGCCCATCCGCTTGTTGTGTTAGTAACAAAGGCGGGCACAACTTCCACTTCAATTCGTGTGGGAGTTGCGGCAGGCAAGACGACTGGAAATGCTGTTCATCGAAACCGAGCCAAGCGACTCTTGCGTGAAGCCATACGGCCGATCCTGACATCACTCGCTTCAGGCTGGGACTTGGTGCTGATCGCCCGTCCTGCGCTTGTAACCGCTACTTTGGCAGATACCCGCCTTGCGTTGACAACTCTCCTTCAACGTGCTCAACTCCTCCCTGCGGATGAATCCTGAAGAAGAAATCCATTCACATGAATATTCCAGTGAACCACCTTTGCGTGATATGCCGCGCAAGCTGGTTAATTGGCCGCGTATTGCTGTGCTGGCATTAATTCGTTTATATCAAATGCTAATCTCTCCGATTCTACCCGCGAATACCTGCCGTTTTTATCCATCCTGTTCTCATTATGGCTATCAGGCTGTTTATAAAAATGGTGCGCTAAAAGGTTCGCTCATGGCAGCCTGGCGTGTTTTACGTTGTAATCCGTTCAATCCCGGCGGATACGACCCTGTTCCTTAGCGATATTCCTGTAACAACAAATTTGTTGTTACGATAAATAGGAGAAGGTACCAACTTGAAAACAAAAAGATTGACATTAATTACGTTGCTCGCACTTGGCGCATTGCTCATAAGCGCCTGTTCGGGGCGCAGCACAGTTGCCAATAGCTGGCACGGACTATCTGCAGATGCGGAGCGGGCTTATGTATCCGCCGGCTCGCTTATCTATGCCGTGGATCTAAAAAATGGCAGTGAAGTGTGGCGTTACCCTGCAAAGGTAGACGCCAATATTCTATTTTTTGCAAACCCCGTACTTACCGCAGATGGACAACTATTGATTGGAAGCGCAGGCAGCAAAAACCATGAATTTATCAGCCTCGATCCTGCAACCGGGAAAGAAAAATGGGCTAAAGTTTTTACGGGAGCCAAGGGCGCCTGGGTGGCCCCGCCGCTTGTTTTGAATGAAACGATCTATGCTCCCAATACCGATGGTTTTCTTTATATCCTCGATATGAGCGGAAGCCAGATCGCTGACCCCATTGAAATCGGCGGAGCGCTCTGGTCGGCTCCGGTCACAGACGGCACTTTGATCTATCTCTCATCACTGGATCATCACGTTCATGTGATTGACCCTGCCGCGCGCACCGCGCAGGCAGCCATCGATCTGGGCGGCGCGATTCCGAGCAGCCCGGCTATAAATAGTGATGGGGCATATGTTAGTTCCTTTGCATCCACCATTGAATTCGTGAAAGCCAATAACAAACACGAAGTCATTACGAAAACAGAAAGTCGAGTTTGGGGTTCGCCTGTTCTTGACGGCGAAACTCTTTATTATGCAGACTTGAACGGCAAAGTCTATTCATTCGATCTTGCCAGCGGAAAAATGAATTGGTCTGTGCTGCCGGATGGACCTGTTGCGGCGAGCCTGCTGATCGTTGGCAACCAGATCTACGTCGCGAGCGAAGCGGATCCTACATCCAAATTGGGTACGCTGATTGCATTGGATCGTGAAGGCAAGACCGTCTGGAGCAAGGAAGTCGGTGGCAAGTTGTACACCACTCCTGTTGCTTCTGCTGACTTGATCCTTGTTGCGCCTTACCAGGCTGACTTTACACTTGCCGCATATGATGCCGACGGCAAACAAGCCTGGACGTTTACGCCAGCCAAATAAGGAGACTGCCCCATGTGGGAACAATTTATTATTCAACCCATGACCAACTTGTTGTTGTTTATCTATGATCTGCTTGGTCATGGTCCACACACATTTGGTTTTGCCATCATTCTGTTCACGATCGTTGTGCGCTTGATCACCTGGCCTTTGAACGCCTCGCAAGTAAAAGGCGCGCAGGCCATGCAGGAATTGCAGAACGACAAGGAATGGCAGGATATCCAAAAGAAATATGCGAAAGATAAGGAAAAGATCGCACAGGAACAAATGCGCATTTACAAGGAACGCGGCATTAATCCTTTTGCTTCGTGCCTGCCGACGCTGATCCAATTCCCCATCATCATTGGTTTATATCAAAGCATCATCCGCGCGCTTTCCGTCATGCCGTTGGATATGCTCAAACTTGCTCGCACGATTTATCCATTTCAAAATGTGGAAGGGATCATCCCGCTCAACAGCAAATTCCTTTGGATGAATCTCGGCAGCCCCGAGTCTGTTCACATTTTGGGTTACGCCGTACCCACACTCGCAGTTGTCGTGGCACTCACCACTTACGTACAATCCAAGTTGACCATGCCCGCCACAAGCAATCCGAATGACCAAGGCGCTCAAATGTCTGGCATGATGAGCATCTACATGCCGCTCATGCTCGGCTGGTTCGCATTGAACTTCGCTTCAGGCATTGCGATCTACTTCATTACCAGTAATGCTTTGGGTATTATTCAATACGCCGCAACAGGCCGCGCCAATTGGAGCAACCTTTTGCCCGGCGGAAATAAAAAACCCACCACTAGCAAGAAAAAATAGGGAGGCAGCATGAGTGACCGAACTACACTTGAGATCATTGCTCCAACTGTCGAAGAGGCCCTCTCGCAGGGACTTTCACAGCTTGGCCTCACCGCAGACGCTGTCTCTGTCGAGGTTTTAGATTCAGGCAGCAAAGGATTGTTCGGACTTGGCGGACGTCAGGTGCGAGTACTCCTGACTGTAAATCCGCTGCCGGGGGAATATGTGCCCCCGGCTCCATCCAAATCGAAAGCGGCCGATCAGACTCAGGGTAAGCCTGCTCCTGCCAAACGGGCAGAATCAGCGTCGAAAGCGCGTGAGCCAAAACCCGCGCGCGCTGCATCTCCGAAGAAATCCGAATCGGAACAAGCGCCTGTTGTCGCGAAAAAAATAGAAAGCCATGATCCTGATCCAGTTTTAGATGCCACCGAAGAAATCGTCTCCAAGTTGATCCATCATCTTGGCATGGAGGCGCAAGTCTCCGCGCATTTTGATGAAACCAGCACGGACGACCGCCGTACCATTCAAGTGGATGTGCGCGGTGATAACTTAAGTGCACTCATTGGCCGTCAGGCAGAAACGTTGAACGCTTTTCAATATGTCGCTTCGTTGATCGTCGGCAAAGCCACTCAACAGTGGGTGCAATTGGTGGTGGATGTGGAAGGCTATCGCGAACGCCGCGATAAGCAAGTCCGCCAGATTGCCCTGCGCATGGTGGATCAGGTTATCAAGACAGGGCGCAAGGCTGCGCTTGAGCCGATGACCGCCAGCGAGCGTCGGTTGATTCACATTGAGCTTCGTGGTCATCCGGCAGTGACAACTGAAAGCACAGGTGAAGAGCCGCATCGCAAAGTCGTTATTTTGCCCAAAGAGTAAGGTTTAAAATAATTTGAAAGATCGCCGAACGGCGGTCTTTTTTTATCCTTTATCCTTGCACCCCTACGGTATAATTCATACC
>CAIWRB010000152.1 GCA_903914955.1 uncultured Chloroflexota bacterium
AAAATCCAGCGCAAGAGTATCTGCGCTACTCTCAATGAACCGCCGGATGCGGACCCGCATGTCCGGTGGTGTGAGAGGGGGCGGCTAGCCGCCGCTCCCTACTCGATTATCTTTATTCAACTTGATCCAAATATTTCAACCCTGTGCCTGTGTTGAAGACCACAACACATTCATCGCGTTGGATCCATTTTTGAGCGATGAGTTCCTTTAAAGCAGACAGGGTTGCCGCGCCTTCAGGAGCGGCGAAGATGCCTTCCTGTGCAGCCAGATTTTTTTGCGCTTCGAGAATCGCTGTGTCGCTGACAGCCACCGCTGTCCCATTGCTTTCGCGGATATTTGCCAGAATAAGGCGATCTGCAAAACTCTTCGGCACACGCAAGCCCGATGCCATTGTTTGCGCACCCGGCCAAAAATCACAGGTTGATGCGCCTGAGTGAAATGCCTTGATCACTGGCGCGCATCCCTCCGCCTGTACCGAGACCATGCGCGGACGTTTTGTATTCTCCAACCAGCCAAGTTGTTCGAGTTCACTGAAAGCCTTCCACATGCCGACGAGTCCTGTGCCGCCTCCGGTTGGGTAGATAATGACATCGGGCAGAGTCCAATTGAAAAATTCTGCCAGTTCATAGCCCATGAGCTTTTTGCCTTCCATGCGATAGGGTTCTTTGAAAGTGGAAAGATCAAACCAACCATCGGCGCGGGCTTTTTCGCCAGCCAATTTTGCGGCATCACTGATGAGTCCATCCACAAGAATAACTTCCGCGCCAGCAATGCGGCTCTCGATGATATTCGCAATAGGCGTATCTTTGGGCATGTAGATAAGCGACTGCATGCCGGCGCGCGCGGCGTAGGCGGCCATTGCTCCACCGGCATTCCCCGCAGTGGGAATGATAACTTTTTTGATGCCCAGTTCTTTGGCTTTGGATATAGCAGCTGAAAGTCCGCGCGCTTTGAATGAACCAGTGGGATTAACACTTTCATCTTTCACAAAAAGATTTGAGAGGCCAAGTAAATTTCCAACTCTGGGAAGATGTAATGTGGCCGTGTCACCTTCGCCCAATGTGACCATATTTTGCGATTCTCGCACAGGCAAAAGTTCATGCCAGCGCCACATTCCTTTTTTGCGTTTTGTAAGGTCATCGCGATCCAGACGTTCTCTTGCAGAGTTCAAATCATAGTTGGAAATAAGCGGCGAATTACAGTCTACACAAAATGTTTGGACTTCCTCGGTGGAAAAAGATTTTCCACAATTTGAACAGGTCAGATTCGTTAGAAATGATATTTCCATAAAAGCTCCTAAGTGAATTTTACCGGCAATATTAATCTTTGAGGAAATAGTAGATGAATTAAAATCCCCCGCTTCGCTGAACGCAATAAAATTTTTGCATCCATAGAAGTGGGGGATTTGTTGGGTAGTTTTTTTAAAATGGTTACTTGGCGTATTCAGTCGCGCGTGTTTCGCGGATGACCGTCACGCGGATCTGGCCGGGATATTGCATGGTCTCTTCGATCTTCTTGGCAATATCTCGCGCGAGACGCACAGAGGATAGATCGTCAATTTGATCGGGTTTGACGAGGATGCGAACCTCGCGTCCTGCCTGAATGGCGAATGCTTGTTGTACGCCTTCAAAGGAGATTGCCATTTCCTCCAACGAGCGGATGCGCTTGATGTACGCTTCGAGATCTTCGCGGCGGGCACCGGGGCGCGCACCGGAAATGGCATCTGCTGATTCAGCGATGACGGCTTCAACAGTATCCTGATCAATTTCATGGTGATGCGATGCGATCGCGTTCACCACGATCGGGTTGACGCCGTAGCGTTTGCAGAACTCCGCGCCAAGGCCTGCATGCGTGCCATCCTGATTATGATCCATGGCTTTGCCGATATCATGCAGGAATCCGCCCTGCTTGGAAAGCTCGATATTAGCGCCAAGTTCTGCAGCAAGAATTCCCGCCAGCTTGGAAACTTCCACCGCATGTGCAAGTTGATTTTGTCCGTAGGATGTGCGGAACTTTAATCGTCCCATCATACGCAGAACTTCAATGTGCAATCCGGTGACATTGGCTTCGTAAGCGGCCTGCTCGCCCGCTTCGTTGATGATCTTTTCAACAGCTTTGGTTTCATCTTCCACGATCTTTTCAATATGCGCGGGATGAATGCGTCCATCGAGAATTAATTTAGACAACGCGCGTCGGCCAATTTCGCGGCGCACCGAGTCGAAACAGGAGACGGTCACGGAATCGGGAGTGTCATCTACGATCACATCCACACCAGCGGCCTGCTCGAAGGCTTTGATGTTGCGTCCGTTGCGTCCGACGATGCGTCCCTTCATTTCTTCGCTTGGCAGGGTCACGACAGCACGGGTTACTTCGGCTACGTGTTCAGATGCCACACGCTGGATCGCATCTGCGATGAGTTTGCGGGCGCGCTTCTCGCCTTCTTCACGTGCTTCGGCTTCGATCTGGCGGATGATGCGCGCCATATCGCCGCGCGCTTCTTTCTCAACAGCCGCAAACAGATCTTTGCGGGCATCTTCCGTGGTCATTTGAGCAACCTGCTCAAGTTTTTTGAATTGATCTTCGTACAGCTTGTCGATGTCGTTTGCGCGTTTGTCAACTTGTGACTGGCGTTTATTCAAGGTTGCTTCGCGCTGTTCAATTTTGTCGAAACGACTATCAAGTTCGCCGCGGCGTTTGTCAAGCCGTTCTGTTTCGCGGTTCAACTCAATGCGGCGTTCCTTCATTTCCGATTCAGCGGCTTGCACGATCTTGGTGGCGCTTTCACGCGAGCCGCTTTCGATCAGGCGCGCTTGTGAGGTGGCCGCTTTTAAAATATCCTCAGATTTTTCCTGCTTGGCTTTTGTGGCGCGCTCAGCTTGATAGCGATGATAAAAATATCCTGCGGCAACGCCTATGACCAGCGTTAAAAAATCTATTAAAAGAACAAAAATTGGATTCATGGTATGTCCTCGTCTTCGTACGGTTGCGCATCAGCGTGTGTTTCGTTCCAGATTCTGGATACGATGGGTGCGATGGTGGAATATGAGAATCGACGACGGGCAAGGAACTCGCCCAACTTTTTACGAAACTCACTCCACTCCTGACCCTTGAATCGGGCCGCTCGTTTTGAGCCTGCTTCGTAGGCCAGGGCTTCTTCATCCACATCGGACAGAGATGCCTGGATGGCTTCGTTGGTCAGTCCTTTTTGGCGTAATTCGATCTCCAATGCTCGTTTGCTGCGCGGGTGGAATGTATTTCGATTTTCCACCCACATCTGGGCAAATTGATTGTCATCCGCAAGCCTGGCGTTTTTAAGCCGTTCAAGAGTTTCCTCTATGACCGTATCAGGAATTTCATGCTTGCGTAAGTTCTGTTGTATTTCCTTTTCAGAACGGGCGCGATAACTAAGGTAGAGGAGGGCTTGTTGATAGGCGCGTTCGCGTGTATCGTCTGCCTGTAACTTCTCCAGCTTTTCTTCGCTGAGTACATCTCCTAATTTTAGCCACGCGGCTGTTATGCGTGACAACCCGAAGGCGAATTCTCCATCGAGGAAAATATTCACCCGATTGGGTTTGTGCTTTTGCGCTGAGATGGCGGTTATCTTTTTCATTATTTAAAGTGCACAGCCAAGGCTTCCGCCCCTTTCGGGTCGGCCTTGGCTGTGTAAAATGTCTGGGTTGGCTGAGCAGGCTCCAGGTCGCATAAAAGATGCGAGAGGAGATAGATCAAAAAGTAAATGACGGTTTACGTCACGTACAAGCACAGGGTTTCGGGTGAAGCCGGTTTTCGTCTCAAAAAATATCCTAAATAGACTTCACAAAGCAACTCCCATTTATTGGGGGAGTGAGCGTGCACCATTTTCCAGTCAGTTTAAAGCCAAGCCGAGAGCGGCGAAAGTTTCTAATAAATCCCAAAGGATTTTCTGAATTATACATGAGTTTTTGATGATAGGGGGAGTACTAATTATAAAATTCGTGACAAATGGAACTAGGTGAATCTGTGGATTTGTGCAATAATTCAAGATGTTTTTATATTTCCTGTAATTTTCAACGGAGGTTGTATGGCAAAGATCACACGTGAAGATGCACTTGAATATCATCGCCTAAAAGGTAAACCAGGCAAAATTGCAGTTGTACCCACCAAGCCGATGGATACGCAGCGGGACTTAAGCTTGGCGTACTCGCCGGGCGTGGCAGAACCTGTGCTTGAGATCGAGAAAAACCCTGATGATGCTTATGAATATACTTCCAAGGGAAATTTGGTGGCGGTTATCTCCAATGGCACAGCGATTTTAGGACTCGGTGACCGCGGCGCCTTGGCGAGCAAGCCAGTGATGGAAGGCAAAGGGGTCTTGTTTAAGAAATTCGCGGATATTGATGTCTTTGACATTGAGTTGAATTCGCATGATCCTGACGAAATTATCAAAGTTGTCGCGGCGATCTCTCCGACTTTTGGCGGGATCAATCTCGAAGACATTAAAGCCCCTGAATGTTTTTACATCGAAGAAGAACTCAAGAAAATGCTGGACATTCCAGTTTTTCATGATGACCAACATGGCACGGCGATCATTTCTTCGGCAGCGTTGGCTAATGCGCTTGAGATCGTTGGAAAGAAGCATGATGAAATTCGCATTGTCATTTCAGGTGCGGGAGCTTCAGCAATATCGTGCGCAGAGTTGGCGATCCGTTGGGGCGTGAAGCGCGAGAATATCATGTTGTGCGACAGCAAGGGTGTGGTGTACAAAGGCCGCACGGAGGGCATGAATAAATATAAAGAGCGCTTCATTGTGGATACCGATGCGCGCACCTTGACGGACGCTTTGCGCGGTGCAGATGTGTTCTACGGGCTGTCGGTGGCGAATGTGATGTCGCCGGAGATGGTCAAGTTGATGGCGGAGGATCCTATCATTTTTGCGATGGCGAATCCTGACCCGGAGATCAGGCCTGAATTGGCGAAAGCCGCCCGCAGTGACGTCATCATTGCAACAGGCCGTTCCGATTACGCGAATCAAGTTAATAACGTCCTGGGTTTTCCGTTCATTTTTCGCGGCGCTTTGGATGTGCGCGCGAGGCAGATCAACGAAGAGATGAAATTTGCGGCGTCGAAAGCGTTGGCAGCGTTGACAAAAGAAGACGTGCCAGATTCAGTCATCCGCGCGTATGGCGGTGTGGCAATGAAATTTGGACGCGAATATATTTTGCCGACTCCGCTTGATCCGCGTGTGTTGTTGTGGGAAGCACCCGCTGTCGCAGAAATGGCGATGCAAACCGGGGTGGCGCGTAAGAAAATTGATCTGGATGAATATCGCGAGCAACTTGCTTATCGTCAGGGAACGGGCGAACGCATCCGCTATTTCTTCCAGAACAAGGCGCGTTCTTCGGGTGGTACAAAACGAATTGCATTTGCTGAAGGCGAAGAGCAGAAGATCATCCGCGCCGCGCATCAAATTCAGGAAGAGGGCATTGCAACTCCTGTATTGATCGGACGTAAGGATGTGATCGACGCTCAAATCAAAAATCTGAGCATTGAATACAAGCCTGAGATCGTTGACCCAGATCAGTTCCCTAAGATCGACGCATATGCCAGAGCTTATTATGAATTACGTCAACGCAAAGGCTTGATGATGAGTGATGCCGCCAAGAAAGCGCGCGACCCCAACATCCTCGGTTCGTTAATGGTGAAAATGGGCGATGCAGATGCATTCATTTCTGGTCTCACTTTTGATTATCCCGATGTGATCCGCCCTGCTTTGCAGATTCATCACACAGCTGCGGGTGCGACTCGCGCGGCTGGTGTTTACATTATGATCTTTGAAGAAAAGGTTTTCCTCTTCACAGATGCCACTGTGAACATTGACCCGACTGCCGAAGACCTCGCGGATATTGCCGCCCTCGCAGCAGATTACGCCAAGAAGTTGGAGATTGTCCCGCATGTGGCATTCCTCTCGTTCTCGAACTTTGGTTCCACGCCGCATCCGCTTTCGGATAAGGTCCGCAAAGCTGTAGAGTTGATCAAGGCCCGTCGTCCCGATTTGCAAGTAGATGGTGAAATGCAAGCCGATACCGCTGTAGCGCCAGAGATCGTGGAGGAACGCTATCCGTTCAGCGCAGTCAAGGATGCCAATGTGCTGGTATTCCCATCGCTTGAATCTGCTAACATTGCTTATAAGCTGCTCTCGCGGCTTGGTAATGCGAAAGCCATCGGCCCAATTCTGCTTGGCATGGGCGCGCCTGTGCATGTACTGCAAACAGGTGACGATGTGAATGCCATCGTGCAGATCGCGTCCGTCGCCGTGATGGATGTGATGGGACGCGAAGAGAAGGTAATTAAAAAAAGTAAAAAATAAGAAGTGAATCGATGGCGACCTTGAGTTTATACTCAAGGTCGCTTTTTGTTACAGTGTATAATTTCGCATCAACCTTATAAGGAACGTACATGAAAAACTTGGATTCCATTGCGCGTAAAATTACCATCATTCTCTTCGCGCAACAATCTCTTGCTTCTGCGGGTTTTATCGCCGCCGCTACTCTTAACTCCATTGTCGGCAAGGAACTTAGTCAACGTGCAGATTGGGCAGGAGTGCCAACAGCGACATATCTTTTGGCGGGTGCGTTTGCCGCCTTTATGTGGGGCTATGTTTTTGATTCGATCGGACGGCGGGGTGGATTGGCCGCAGGGCTGAGCGCTGGTGTCGTTGGATCAGGCATTGCATTTTATGCCATTGCGATCCATTCGTTTGTGATTTTTCTTCTGGGCATGATCTTTATGGGCGTTGCAAACGCGGCTGTCCAGCTTGGTCGTTTTGCAGCGGCGGAAGTGAATCGCCCCGAGCATCGTGGACGCGCGATTTCAAATGTCGTCATCGGTGGAACGGTCGGCTCGGTGATCGGTCCGTTCGTTGCGGGACCGGCTGGAGTATTTGTCAAACCGTTTACAGGAGACGAACTCGCGGGCGCGTACCTTGTCAGTTTGATCTTATTCGCAATTGCGGCAGTGGTTGTGTTCATCGGCTTACGGCCTGATCCGCGCGAGATCGGTAAAGAAGTGGCGGAAAAATTCCCTGAAACAATAACAGGCTCGGGCGCGGTGCGAAGCGTACTTGAGATCCTTCGTCAGCCCGCCGCGCGAGTCGCAGTCATCAGTATGGTCTTGGGGCAGATGGTGATGGTGCTTGTCATGGTGATCACATCTTTGCACATGCGCGATCATAATCATATGCTGGGTGATATTTCTATTGTGATCTCCGCACACACGGTTGGCATGTATGCCTTTTCGATCATTTCAGGCCGCCTTGCCGATCGATGGGGACGTGGACAGGTGATCATCGTCGGCTCTGCCACGCTTGTGATCGCATGTATCGCCGCCACAATTTCTCCCGACGTTCTTCCGCTGGGCGTTGCGTTATTTTTGCTTGGTCTTGGCTGGAATTTTTGTTACGTTGGCGGTTCCACTTTACTTGCAGATCAACTTTCGCCATTGGAGCGTTCGCGCACGCAAGGCTTCAGTGACTTGCTGATCGGATCCGCTGCTGCTGTTGGAAGTTTAGGTAGTGGATTTATCTTCGCAGCACTGGGATACAACACGATGGCATTTGTCAGCGCTGTATTTGCATTCATCCCCCTGCTCTTCGCATCTTTCTGGACAGTGAATCTGGTGAGAAAAACTCGAACATTCTCCTAAAAAAAAAGAGTGAGACCATCGGCCTCGCTCTTTTTTTCAATTTATTTTTCAGAACTTTTGCTGGTTTCGCTCGCGGCGGGTTTGCTTTCTTTCGAAGTGCTTTCTTTTGATTCAACTTTCTTTTCTTCCTTGTCGGCTTTCTTCACGCTGGAGGTCTCTCCTGAAGCTGACTTGTGATCTGTCGCGTAGAAGCCCGACCCTTTAAAGATGATCTTGGTCGGCGTGATAACCTTCTTGAGCGCCTTCTTACGGCACTCGGGACAGGTCTTCAATGGATTGTCTGTGAAGGATTGATGGCGTTCAAATTGGATTCCACAAGCTTCACAACGATAAGTATAGACTGGCATTTTTTCTCCTTACATTTCTTTCGGAACAACGCCTGAGATTATAGCGTGATTGATATGGCGGGGCAAGCCTTAGACGCACCATGTTATAATTTTCTAATATAAATAACCTTCGCCATTGCAAGGGAGCCCTTGTTCTTCAGGCGGAAGGGCGTCATCCTGCAATATCTGCACCTCCATGCGTGCAAGTGTGACGAATAACACGGAGAATTCCATGCTGAAGATCGAGATCATCTACTGCGCGGTTTGACATTACACCAATCGGGCCGTTGGCTTGGTGGATGAATTACTAAAGGATTACGAACACGTGGTCGAATCAGTGACGTTAATTCCCTCGGACGGGGGCAGGTTCGAGGTCAGTGTGAACGGGGAGCTGGTCTTCTCAAAATTGCAGGCGAAACGTCACGCAGAAGCGGGCGAGGTTGTCAATCTTATTCATAAAATGGTTGAAGGATAAAGAATGGCAAAAAAAGGCAGAGTCTTTTCAGGCGCGCGTCCCACGGGACGCCAACATCTTGGCAATTATTTGGGTGCAATCAATAATTATGTTGCGATGCAGAATGATTACGAATGTGTCTACTGTATCGTGGATGTTCACGCGCTTACCACGGTCGAGACCACACAGGAATTGAAACAAAATACGTTGGAGATGGCTTTGGATTGGCTCGCGGCAGGAATGCGACCTGAAGACTCGATCATCTTCGTTCAGTCTCACGTTCCGCAGGTGATGGAGTTGCACACCTATCTTTCGATGGTGACTCAATTAGGCAAGCTGACCGACCTGCCGACTTTCAAGGAGAAAATCCGTCAACAGCCCGAAAATATCAACTATGGTTTGGTCGGCTATCCCGTGTTAATGACCGCGGACATCGTGCTTTATAAAACGGACGTTGTCCCCGTCGGCATTGATCAGGCTCCGCATATTGAATTTGCGCGCGAGATCGTGCGTTCATTTAATTATCGTTATCACACCAAAGTCTTGGTCGAGCCGCAAGTCAAACACACCGAAGTGCTGAAGGTACTTGGCATTGACGGCAAGGATAAGATGGGCAAGAGTTTGAACAATCACATTGAACTTGCCACCACGCCCGAAGTAACTGTCAAGCGCGTTAAAGAAATGGTCACCGACCCTGCCAGACAGAGACGCACCGACCCGGGTAACCCGGATGTGTGTAATGTGTTCACCATGCACAAACTTTTCTCCCCTCAAGAAGAATTGGATATGATCAATGTTGAATGCCGCAAGGCTGGTATCGGTTGTGTAGATTGCAAATTGCGCTTTGCCAATAACCTGAACAAACACCTTGAGCCTTTCCGCGCCAAACGCGCAGAATTGGCTGCCGATCCAAATAAGATTCAAGATATCTTGAACGATGGTGCCAAACGCGCCCGGGCAATCGCCGAGCAGACAATGGTTGAAGTGCGCGAGGCGATGCAGTTACCGTAAATCGTAATTTACCAGTTACCTTTTTCCCATGCGCCTACTGATCCAACGAGTCTCCCATGCAAGTGTTACCGTAGAACAGCAGACCATTTCCAAAATCGGAAATGGTCTGCTGATTTTATTGGGCATCGGTCATGGTGACGGGGAAGCGCAAGCGGTCTTCCTCGCTGAAAAAACAGCGAACTTGCGCATTTTTGAAGATGAACATGGCAAGACCAATCTTTCAGTATTGGATGTAAAAGGTGAAGCCATCGTTGTTTCACAATTCACTTTGTATGCCAACACCAGCAAAGGCCGCCGTCCATCATTTATTGACGCGGCGTTGCCCGAAGTTGCATCCCCGCTGGTGGATCGTTTTGTTGAATTATTATGTAGTCATGGCGTGCCGACCCAGACAGGTCAATTTGGCACGCACATGAAAGTGGAAATCCATAACGATGGACCTGTGACGATCTGGCTGGAAAAATGACCAGAAAGCAAAATGCCCTTCAAAGATTTGTTTTGCGCATTGCTATGATGCGCCCTGTAACTTCTTTTTTTGCCGGCAAAATCCATCATATTGATAGCAATATATTGATGTTGACAAAGGGAAAATATACTTTGTCTGAGTTTTTTGGGTGGCCTGTGATTCAAATTACAACAGTTGGCGCGAAGACTGGAAGACCATATACTTTACCTCTTGTTGGGCTAATCGATGGTGAGGAAATTGGTCTGATCGCATCAAGTTTTGGGCTTCAGCATAATCCCGGCTGGTATTACAACCTCAAAGCACATCCAGAATGTACAGTCAAATATAATGGACGGACAGCCGAATACATCGCTCGTGAAGCCGTAGGGGAGGAGTACGAAAAATATTGGCAACTTGCAGTTTCCTATTACAAAGGCTATGATCTTTACAAAATCCGAGCCGCCCACCGCCGGATTCCTGTCATGATTTTAATATCAGCAAAATAATTGTCAATATGAGAATTTCATGATAAAGTTGCCTTGTAGGATGCAAGTGGCTTTTCGTTGTGGAAGTATCAAGACGATGTTCCTAGGCACAACCTTAGAGATCTTTTGTTTAACCGCCCGATGAAAGACATACTGCGTCACCTTATTTTTTTATTTGCTGTAGGAGGCAAAAAATGTCTGATCGTGTAATCGGTACGGTAAAATGGTTCAATGGAACCAAGGGTTTCGGCTTCATAGAACGTGAAGGCGGCCCGGATGTCTTCGTCCACTTCTCTGCCATCAAGGGCGACGGCTTCAAGAACCTTCAGGAAGGCCAGAAAGTCGAATTCACAATCGAAAAAGGCCCCAAAGGTTTGCAAGCTGCTGACGTTGTAGTTCTGTAATTCCTAACCGACCAAAAAGAGTCTCGCTGAAAAGTGAGACTCTTTTTTTTATTTGATGGCTACTCGTTGAGTTTTTCTCATCTATTAGTTCGCTTCTTTCGGCACCCATAAGCTGGCATCTGTTTCGACAGCTATTGCCCCCGCTGACAGCATATCCGTTGCGTCTTGCTCCGTCCACACGCCGCCCGCGCCAATGATGGGAATTCCGATCATTGCCGCCGAGTAGACAATATCCAGTGAACGCGGAAATAACGATTGGCCATACAATCTGCCAGTGATCAATTTATTATTCTTTATCAACGCCCCGCGCGGATTTGAAATGCTGATTGCTGCCGCGCCAGCTTGAATCAATTTTGGTCCCAGCGATAATACTTGTTCAGCAGGCAATGAAAATATTAACGGCAATTCCCCGATACACATTTCCAAATTTAATAGAATAATATCGTCTGATAATAATGGAGCAAAGCCAAGTTCAATCGCAATCACATTCTCGATGTTTTCAAGGCTTCTTACCATTTGCTGGGTTTCATCTGGACGGTCAGCCATCAGATTGACGATGATCGGCATATCCGCGCGGTTCCAGCGTGCGCCATGTTTTTTGAGCACCGATAATAAACCAGGATTCGGCAGGCCTGAATGTAGCAGGAATCCTCCGGGGAATTTGATTAAAGCCGGTTGGGCAGCAGGCAGGCGCGAGCGCAGAGAGATCGGATTCGTCACGAATGCGCCAATTGAATCTAAAGGAATCCCACTATGTGGATCAGGTGCGAATCCAAGAGATCCTGCCGCATTCATGATTGGTTTGCTAAAATAGAGATCACGTTTCATTTTGATAGGAGAATCATGCAACCTTTACAAGGAATTCGTGTGTTGGATTTAAGCCGTGTGCTGGCTGGCCCTTATTGTACGATGGTTCTTGGTGACCTGGGTGCGGACGTGATCAAAGTGGAACCGCCCGAAGGCGATGAGACTCGCGGTTGGGGACCGCCGTTTGTGGAAGGGGAGAGCGCGTATTATTTGTGCGTAAACCGCAACAAGCGCGGCGTTGTGATCAACTTGAAAACCGATGAAGGTAAACAAATTTTGTGTGACCTCGCGCTGAGGAGTGATGTGCTGGTTGAAAACTTTCGCCCGGGCACGCTCGAAAAATTTGGCTTGGATTTTGAAACTCTGCATGAATTGAATCCGAAGTTGATCTATTGCTCGATCACTGGCTTTGGGCAAATAGGTTCGATGAAGGGTAAGCCTGGCTATGATTTTATGATCCAGGCATTGGGCGGATTGATGAGCATTACAGGCGAACCCGAGGGTGAGCCGATGAAAACAGGCGTGGCAGTTGTGGACTTATTCGCGGGGCAAAATGCGATCATCGCGATTCTTGCCGCATTGCAGGCGCGCACATTGACCGGTCGCGGGCAGCATCTTGATATTTCATTATTTGATTCACAGTTGGGCTGGCTGGCAAATGTTGCCAGTAATTATTTGATCTCAGGTAAATTGCCGAAGCGGCATGGAAACGCGCATGCGAATATCGTGCCGTATCAAAGTTTTCAAGCCAGTGATGGATGGTTCGCAATCGCAGTCGGCAATGACCGTCAGTTTGTGCGTTTATGTGAAATGCTCAATAAATCTGAGATTGCACTCGATGAAAAGTTTGCCACAAATTCTGCACGTGTACAGAATCGTGATGAATTGATTTCGTTATTAATATCCATTTTTATAACTCGCAATACCAATGAATGGTTGTCGGCTTTGGAGAAAGCTGAAATCCCCTGCGGACCAATTCAAAACTTTGAGCAGGTCTTTTCCATGCCAATTGTCAAAGAGCGCGAGATGCTTGTGAAAATGGATCATCCCACCATTGGCGAATTGCCTTTAGTCGGCTCGCCGTTGAAAATGAGCGATACCCCTGTGGAATATCGACTCCCGCCGCCGTTGATGGGGGAGCATACGGAAGATGTGTTGAGGGAGTTGGGATTCTCGATAATCAAGCGGGATTATAATTAGCACACGAAGAAAATCCGTCCGAGATTGCATGCTCTCAACCTTGCCAAAGAAATGTGGAAAATCTTCCTCATCGCCGCACCCCTGATCTTCCATTTCTTGTGGAAATGAGCAACGTCCGTTTTGCACTATTTTAAGATGATTGAAAACGGCGCATAATGTTCTAAATGGCAATAGGAGAATCGGTTATGAAAAAAAGAGCTGCAGTTTCATATATTTTTTTAATTGCATTGCTTCTTGCAAGCTGTGCCCCGGAACTAAAACCGGGTGTGGTTAAAGGGGCTCCTGATTTCGTATTTTATGGGGATTGTTCACCGACAATAGTGAAGTTCACGTACGAAATAGCGTCAGACGAAGATATCACATCTACTAATCTTGATTATTATTTTCGCGGATGGGGCAGTTCTGTAATTGGGGGGAAGGCTCCAACCGGATTGGGATATCTTGAGCTAGGAGGAAAACACGGGTATCTCCTTCTTAAGGAAGAAAAATCTGTCCTTGGCTCATCTGATTTGTTGGTCGGAGAGTTGGATATGAATTCCATCGCACCTTATATATTATACGGCGCCACAGCTATTCTTTCTTTTACTGTTACCCATGAAGGAGGAGGAACGCGCCCGTTGCTCCCTGGTCCGATTTATCCAGGTAGTGCAGGGTTTAGTTTCTCTACAGGCGAGGTGATTGTTCAGCCTTGTCCCCCAGCAGCATCGACAATTACACCTACCTCCACCGCCGCACCAACATTGCCCCCGACATTTACGTTTACCCCCACAACTCCACCCACATTATCCCTCACTCCAACACTTACCCCAACATTTATTCCTGCTCTCCCGACAAAGAAGCCAACTAAAAAGCCGAAAGAAAACCCGAATGAAAACCCGACCGCACCTCCCCCTTCATGCAGTATGGAACCTAACAATCCGAATTGCGTGCCATAAGCCCCATGGCCTTGAATCTTGCCGCGTTCTTGCTGGCCAAATAATTTATTGAGGTTACCTTAAGAAATTGAAAAATTTGGTTTTACAAGCTTATGCTGTTTCTGTAAATTCCATTGCTTGCAGCATTTCTTCGTTGCTGGAAAATTTGAATTCTTCAATCCCGCGTTTTTTGGCTTCTTCGGCTTCAACAGCTTCAAGTCGTTTGATATCACCTTTTGTGATGACTGGTTTGCTAAAGCCTTTTATTTTTGCGGCAATCGCTTCAGGATCAGTATTGACAGGTTGGCGTGCTTGTAAATAATCCCAGACGGCTTTGGCTGCATTCGTGCCATCTTTGCGCGCATAACCGACCAGGCCTTCGCTGGCTTTGCGTGCCCAGCCGCCGACGAATATTCCTTCAATCGTGGATTCATAAGAGATACCGTCGATGGGAAAACGAGGCTCTTTGTTTTTGATGAACTCATTCCATTGAGTGGGCAGGCCAAAGGTTTCATCCACTTTATCGCCAATTGCAAAGATCACTGTGTCCACATTGATCGTGCGTTTGTTGCCGGTTCCTTTTGCGCTGACCTTCCCATCCTTTTCGATGAGGATGTTATCCTCCACTTCCAACTTGGTTAGCGCGCCATTCTCACCGAACATCGCAGTAGGGGATGCGAGAAACTCAAAGTGGAATTTTGCATTCGTGGTCTTGGCATCTGCTTTCGCGAGAGAATCCAACACTTTTTGCCGACCAACTTCCAATTCCTGATTGATCGTTTGCAGGGCAGGTTGGACGCGCTCCATTTCCTTGTTGAATTCATCCAGATCTAGATAAGAGATCAGATGTTTCATTTCTTCCTTGGTGAAGTTTACTTCGTTAGGACCGCGCCGCACAACCGCGATGACCTCATCCACTTTTTGAAAGTTGATGAGATGCCGCGCAATATCCACCATCACATTGCCGGCGCCGATGATGGCACAGCGTTTTCCAAAGCGAAATTTTTTCTGGCTGAAGGGCGGAAGATTGTTGTAAGCGTACACAACTTCCTTCGCGTGATACACGCCTTCAAGTTCTTCGCCGGGCAAGCCAAGCCATTTGGTTCCCTGTGCGCCCGCGCTGACAAGGATCGCGTCAAAATCAAGCTCGCGCAATTCATTAAGCGTGATATCGCCATTGTCTCCGATAACGATATTGCCGAAATATTCAAGGTTGGGGTAATCCAGCGCGCTGCGAAATTGTTTGCGCAACCCTTCTTTCATCGTATGCTTTTCAGGATAAATGCCATACTCTGCCAAACCGCCAGGTTTAATATCTCGATTAAAGAGCGCAACACGTACGCCTTGGTTGGCTAATTCGCGCGCGCCAAACAAACCCGCCGGGCCTGCTCCTATTACTGCAACACAATATTTATTTTCACTCACTGCTACCTCCATTAAATAAGACAAAACCAGTATTAGTATATTTGTAAATTATATAATCAACAAGTCATTCAACTAAATTCTTAACGCACTTTTATAATGATACTAACATTCTACAAGTCGAAAAGAAATTACAAAAGTTACACGAAGCTACATTAGACTTTAGTTAGAAATTCTTGAAAATCAAGATAGTTATCGGATTGTAACTGTGTTAATATTGACGCGTGTCAGCATTGACCGTGTTTGTTTCAAAAGGAGTCCTCTTGAATACTGAACCCAAACAAGACCCCAGCGTCCGCATGCGAAATGTACTTAAGAGCCAGTCACCAATTAATCGTCTGCCTAGGAAGAGGAATGACACAGCCCCATTTCTTTCGAATCAGGATGAAGGCTGGATAGGAATGCCCGCAGAAGAGGATGCCCCCCATCCCACTTGGCGTGCGCCCGAGCTTGTTCATGTTTCAAAAAAACGAAAATTTAACTTTTGGCCTCCCTTCTGGACGATTGCCAGCATCCTTTCTCTTACCATCAATTTGATTCTGGCTGTTCTCCTTTTTTCAGTCTGGGCGAATCTTCCTAAGCTGAACGTTAATGGCGCCACAACTCTTGTTACAAATATGGGTACTGGAGTACTTGGAGGCTTGTTTACAAATTTTGAAAAAATGGATCGCGCTCATATTACAAGGACAATTCCCGTTCAAACCACGATCCCGGTAAAATTTGACCTCCTGCTTAACCAGCAAACGAATGTGACCCTGAGTCAGGACGTGACGATAAATAACGCTTATGTCACTGTGAATACCGGCGGATTGAATATATCAAGAGCGTTAACAACCATCGTGCTGCCACAGGGAACGAACCTTCCTATCGTGCTAAACTTGACCATTCCTGTGGATACCACTGTTCCTGTCTCATTGAATGTGGAAGTGGATATTCCATTGAATGAAACGCAGCTGCATGATCCGTTCGTTGGGTTGCGCAAAGTAGTGGAGCCGTTCTACTGTATGCTAAGTCCATCTGCACTTAATTTGGATGGACAACAATTTTGTAAATAATTTATCTGTTGACTAAAATAAATTTCCTATTCGTATGAATACACTGGAGATAAATGGCAAACAAGATCACACAAATCACCCTTAAGAATGGCATGAAGGTCATGCTAAAAGAGATACATACCGCTCCCATCATTTCATCATGGGTCTGGTATCGTGTCGGCTCGAAAGACGAACCAACCGGCAAGACTGGCATATCGCATTGGACAGAACACATGCAATTCAAGGGAACGAAGAAATTTCCCGCGAATATTTTGGATAAAGCCATCTCGCGCGAAGGCGGCCGCTGGAATGCATCCACCTCGCACGATTCAACCCGCTATTTTGAAACCATGCCGGCTGACAAGATCGATCTTGCACTACGCCTTGAGTCTGACCGGATGAAGAACAGCAATTACAATGCAAAAGAAGTCGATTCAGAACGCACCGTCATTATCTCTGAACGTGAAGGCCATGAGAACGAGCCCATGTTCAGATTGACTGAAGCTGTTCAAAATACCGCTTTCCATGTTCATCCGTATCATCACGAGATTATTGGCGATATGGCAGATCTGCATACCATATCGCGTGATGATCTTTTCGAACATTATCGCACTTATTATGTCCCTAATAATGCTGTGCTTTGTATGGCCGGTGATTTTGAAACCAAGTCAATGGTGAAGCGTATCAAGCAGTTGTTTGAGTCTATTCCAAAAGGCGCAACTCCGCCGCGGCTTGCCCGCCCCGAACCTGAACAAAAAGGAGAAGTTCGGCTTTCTGTCGAAGGTCCCGGTGAAACTACTTTTATTCAGATCGCATATCGATTTCCAAATGCCACACATCCCGATTATTTTTCGCTTCAAGTATTGGATAGTCTGCTTGGCGGTGCCAGCGGTCTTTCGTATAAAACCTCGCGGTTGTATCGTGCCCTCGTTGATAAGGAATATGCCGTGGATGTATCCGGTTGGTCGGAAGCCACTATCGATCCATTTTTATATCGGATCATGATCACCAATCATCCGAAACGCAAACCCGAAGAGGCGCTTGCAGCGCTCGACTCAGAGATACTAAATATTCAAAACGTTTTGGTATCCAATGATGAGATCAAGCGCGCGGTCAAACAGGCGCGGGCAGTCTTTGCCTATGGAAGCGAGAATATCACCAACCAGGCATTCTGGATGGGCTACGTGGAAATGTTTTCATCCTATGAATGGTTTACAACGTATTTGGATAAACTCGCAAAAGTCACGCCACAGGATGTTCAGCGCGTGGCACAAAAATATTTGCAACCCAAAAGCCGCGTGATCGGCACATACATTCCGATGGGCGTGGAGGCATAAATGGCAAAACGTATAATGAAATCTGTAAAGCAATCCCTGCCTGGCCCGGATGATATTTACCGCGTGGCGTTGTCCAACGGCATCACAGTACTTGCTCGCTCAAGCTTTGACAGCCCATCGATTAGTATGGGCGGATATTTACCCGCTGGCGCGATCTTTGAAAGTGATGCGAAGCTTGGCCTTGCAGATTTTGTGTCATCCTCACTCATGCGCGGCACGCAAACGCGCACCTTTGATGCGATCTATAACGAACTTGAATCTGTTGGCGCGAGTATGGGATTTGATTCTGGCGTTCATAACACAAGTTTTGGAGGCCGCACGCTTGTGGAAGATTTACCGCTTTTGCTCAACCTGCTTTCTGAGTCATTGCAAACGCCGACCTTCCCAGCAAATGAAGTTGAAAAACTGCGCGCGCAATTGCTCACAGGTCTTGCCATTCGAGCACAAGATACGTCAGATGTGGCCGCCATGGCTTTTGACCGCATGTTGTTCAATGATCATCCTTACGGCAGACCAAGTGACGGGTTTGTGGAAACGATCCAATCCATAACGCAAAAAGATATGCAGGAATTTCATCGAGCCCACTTTGGACCGAAGGGCATGATCATTGCAATCGTGGGAGCGATCGAGCCTGAGAAAGCTGTCGAAGAGGTGGAGCGAGTCCTCGGAGGTTGGCAGGTTCCAGGTCAGGTAAGTGCGCTTGCATTGCCTGCGCATAAGCCTGTTAAAAAAACGATCAAACATCACCACGCTCTCGCGGGTAAGTCACAATCAGATCTGGTGATCGGTATGATCGGCCCGCGTCGAAAAGATCCTGAATATTTATCCGCATCTTTGGGAAATTCGGTCTTGGGACAGTTTGGAATGATGGGACGCATCGGCGATGTGGTGCGTGAGAAATCCGGGCTCGCATATTACGCATCCTCCAGTTTGAACGCTGGGACAGGTCCCGGTACTTGGGAAGTTAGCGCGGGCGTGAACCCAAAGAATTTGAAGAAGGCGATCGGCTTGATCGAAAATGAATTACGCCGTTTTATTAAAGGCGGTGTGACCAAAGTAGAACTTGCTGATAGTCAGGCGAATTATATTGGGCGTTTGCCGCTTTCGCTTGAATCAAATAGCGGAGTTGCAAGCGCAATCATGAATATTGAGCGGTATGATCTTGGGCTGGATTATTATCAGCGCTATGAAGGACTCGTGAAAAACGTGACGCGCGCTGAAGTGCTGGAAACTGCACGCAAATACATCAACCCTGATCGCCTGGTGATCTCAACCGCGGGACCATAATTTTTTATGATTCTTTCCACTGGTGTTGACCTTGTTGACATTATGCGCATCCGGGAAGCCATTGATCGTCATGGGGATAGATTTGTTGCGCGAATTTTTACTAAAGCGGAACAACAAGAATGCAAAGGAAGAGTCGAGTCTCTCGCGGCAAGATTCGCGGCAAAAGAGGCAACTGCAAAAGCTCTGGGCTGTGGCATCGGTGACGTAAGTTGGTTGGATATTGAAGTGATCGGTGACGAGAATCACGCCCCGCATATATTTTTATATGGGGAAGGTGAACATGTAGCTAAAAAATTGGGATTATCAAATTGGTCTGTGAGTTTGAGCCACACCCAGAATCAGGCAATTGCGTTTGTTGTGGCGATAGGATAATAGAGAAAAAACATCAGCAGGTTTTACGGATTATCCAGATTTGATTTTGTAGTAAATGTAGAACATTCCGCGAATACGAGTCTCGGGATGTTTTGTTAAGGACGGTTGAGATACAGGATTGGCTGCTATAACTCAATTTTATTTCTGGTCCTCAACGCCGATCCAAAGGTGTCCGGGCATAACAGGTTGATAAGGTTGAATGGTAAGTTTTCCCAATTCAAATTGTTTTTGACCGCCATCCAACATGCTTGGGTGGACAAGGCAAATATCCGGGATCCGCCCAAATTTCTTGTTGTAATAATCCATGGCTTTTTGGATCTTTACACTCAAAGTAGTTTTGGGGTCATTGTCGAACCATAACATTCCAGTATGCATAATGTTTTTCCTTTTATTAATCAATTGGAGGAACCCAAAAATTCAGCCAGTTGGTTCCTTCTCGCATGGTGAATTGCGAACCTGCGGTTAGATCATTGAGGGCTTTATTGGAATTGCCCGTCAATAAATTTGAGTCGTTTGAGGTCTGGGTACAGCCAAATAAACGTGTGCGGAAGAATTCAAGCCAGGGTTCCATTATTTTTGCGCGGCTGGAGTTGATCGTAACGATAGGCCATACGCGGCGGCTGGGGCCGCGCAGTAAAAGCCAGCGCAGGCTTTGTTCGGCTTGTTGATCCAGTTTTGTCATTGCTTCCAGATCATCCATCAAAAGCAAGACTGATTGTTGGTCGCCTTTGTTGTTATGCGCCCAGTTGACGAGCGAGTACAATAGGTCTTGCGCTGTGGGATCTTGGGTATCATAGATACCCGCATTATTCTGATTGCCGCGAAAACCATCCCATTCTTTTGGATGCTGTGTGATGACGCTGTACTGAACTTCGGATGGCGAATGCAGGAATTCTGTAGCTCGCGCAAGCGTTTGCAGGAGCGCGGTTTTTCCGCTGGCTTGATCTCCGCTAATGAGAATGGGGCCGGGTATTGGGTCATATAAATTTAACAGGATAGGCAAGCCGTCGTCTGCGAGACCGAGGAAGATCGATTCGCGGGGCAGAGGAGTTGCGTTAGCGATAACGGATCTTAGCGTTGGCAGATCAGGCGTAGGCGGAGTTTGATGCGCTTGATCTTCTTCAGCAAGTTCTGTTAATGCTTCGATCATCAATGAGAAGTGGTTGGTTTTATCCATATTAGAACACCTGTTCTAATATTACAACCAAAAGTTTTGATTGTCAAGGTATAAGTTTTTATTCGTTTGGTTAATAATGAGGGCGCAATTATCTTGACGTTAGGCGTTGTTTTGGTATAATCCGCCTGCTTAATCACTTGCCGACGTAGCTCAATTGGCAGAGCACCCGCCTTGTAAGCGGGAGGTTACGAGTTCAATTCTCGTCGTCGGCTCTGCGGTTGTTGACTGAAAAAATGATCAGTTGGTGATCAGCAAAAATAATTTACCCGGGCGGTTACCCAAGTGGCCAAAGGGGACTGACTGTAAATCAGTTGTCAGAAGACTTCGGAGGTTCGAATCCTTCACTGCCCACTACCGACTTATTGTCGGTCAGCACGTTAAGCCCTCATAGCTCAGTCGGTAGAGCACGCCCTTGGTAAGGGCGAGGTCACGAGTTCGAGTCTCGTTGAGGGCTCAGTTGCTGAAAAGCATTCTTGTCTAATATAAAAAGGAGTTATTCAAATGGCGAAGGTAAAATTTGACCGCAACAAACCGCATCTAAATGTGGGCACCATGGGACACATTGACCATGGCAAGACGACATTGACAGCGGCGATCACCAAAGTGGCCGGCTTCTCAGGTCAGGCTG
>CAIWRB010000153.1 GCA_903914955.1 uncultured Chloroflexota bacterium
ATGTTGCGGTCGACCTCCGCCGCCATTCACGGACTTTTGGATGCTGGGTGGGTATATCCCTTTCAGCAAAGAAGAAGAACCAATTATGGATCCCGCCTGGTTTCGCACATGGGTTTTATGTGACAAGCGAAATGGCTGAAATTCTTTACAAAGCTACCGATTATTATGCCCCACAGTGGGAGCGCTCCTTGTCCTGGAATGACCCGGTACTGGGGATTGACTGGCCGCTCACAAATGGCGAACTTCCGACATTGGCTGAAAAAGACCGGCGGGGGTCCCTTTTAGCAGACACTGAGCTCTATGATTGATTTTCCGGAGAATTCATGAAAAAAGTTTTAGTCACAGGCGGGGCGGGTTTTATTGGCTCCAACTTCGTGCATTATTTGCTGGGCACTGCGCGCGATTTAAAAATACAAATTGTAAATCTAGATGCCTTGACCTACGCTGGCAGTCTTGAAAACCTTAAGGATCTGCCAGAGGGGCATTACACTTTCGTCCAAGGCGATATCTGCAACCGTGATCTGGTACGCGGCTTGCTTGACCAGTATCAAATTGATACCATTGTGCACTTTGCGGCTGAATCGCATGTCGATCGTTCCATTCTCAGTCCCGAACCTTTCATTCAGGCGAATGTGATCGGTACTTTCACCCTGCTCGAGGCGGCGCGCCAATACTGGTTGATCGAAAAAGCTCTACCGATTGACGAGATTCGCTTCCACCATGTCTCGACGGATGAGGTCTATGGGACTTTGGATCCCGAAGACCCCGCCTTTTCTGAGACCACTCCGTATGCTCCCAATTCACCCTATGCGGCTTCTAAAGCTGCGAGTGATCATCTGGTGCGTTCCTATCACCATACTTATCAGCTGCCAGTGACGATCTCGAACTGCTCGAACAATTATGGTCCGCGACAGTTTCCTGAGAAATTAATTCCACTAATTATTTTGAATGCGTTGTCTGGTAAGTCTCTGCCTGTGTACGGTGACGGGCAGCAGATCCGCGACTGGTTGTTTGTGACCGATCATTGTGAGGCGATCTATAAGATCCTTACGCAGGGTGTTTCCGGCCAGACGTACAACATTGGCGGTAATAACCAGTCTGCCAATTTAACCATTGTGGAGACGGTTTGCGACCTTCTGGATGAAATGCAACCTGCGGCTGAACCGCGCCGCAATCTGATTAAATTTGTAACCGACCGCCCAGGTCACGATCGCCGCTACGCCATGAATATTTCCAAAATCGATCGTGAACTGGGCTGGAAACCGCGCTACTCATTGACCGATGGACTGATTGCCACTGTGCAGTGGATGCTTGCCAATCCGGAATGGGTTGTAGCGATCCAGAAGCAGAGTGAATATCAAACCTGGTTAACAAAAAATTATGATAAGAGAGAGAAGTCATCATGAAGGGAATTATTCTGGCTGGCGGACGCGGAACACGCCTACACCCGCTGACATTGTCGGCGAGCAAACAACTTCTGCCGGTTTACGATAAGCCGATGATCTATTATCCGCTTTCGATGCTGATGCTGGCTGGTATTCGCGAAATCCTTATCATCAGCACCCCTGAAGATTTGCCGATCTTTCGTCGTTTGCTAGGCGATGGTTCTTTATGGGGTTTAAGATTCAGCTATCTTGAGCAGGACCAGCCACGTGGGTTGGCGGACGCATTTCGCGTCGGTGCGGAATTTATTGAGAACGATTCGTCTTGCCTGATTCTGGGTGACAATATTTTCTTTGGGCAGGGTCTTCCTGAGACATTGCGCCGTTCTGCCATGTTGACTGAGGGTGCGCGCATCTTTGCTTATGCGGTGCGTGACCCTGAGCGGTATGGCGTGGTGGAGTTTGACGAAGAGGGTAGGGTGTTGAGCCTGGAGGAAAAGCCTGCCAACCCCAGATCTAATTACGCTGTGCCTGGAATTTATTTTTATGACCCAAGCGTGGTCCAATTGGCGGCAAACATGCAGCCGTCCAAGCGCGGCGAGTTGGAGATCACAGACTTAAACCGCCTGTATCTTGAACGTGGTGATTTGCGGGTGGAGGTGCTGGGACGCGGTGTCGCATGGCTGGATGCTGGCACGCATGAGTCGCTATTACAATCCGCGAAT
>CAIWRB010000154.1 GCA_903914955.1 uncultured Chloroflexota bacterium
CATTTATCTTTGCTAAAACCCTTGTCAATTCAGGGTTTATGTGTATATTTGATGCATGCAAGGACAGCAAATACCAACAGATTTCACAACAGAATCATTAACAAAAAGAGTTGCTTTTTTGGAAGCTGCACTTACTGAAAAAGATGCTGTTATTTGCGAAAAAGATGCAGCCATTTCCGACAAGAGTGCTGACCTGTTAAAACTCTCTGCCGAACTTCAAGCCGAGAAGTTCAAATATGCCCAGCTTCAGCGCATGATCTTCGGATCGAAAAGGGAACGGTTCATTTCATCCACCTTTCCCGAACAATTCAAATTAGATTTAGAGCCAAAAGCCCTGGAGATAGAGCAGGCCGTAGAAGCCGAGCGTGAGACCATCAGAATAGCGTACGAACGTAAAAAGGTTAAAAGGGCACATCCTGGCCGTTTGGCGTTACCATCGCATTTACCCGTTGTTGAAACCATTATTGAGCCTATTGAAGATACCACAGGGATGGTATGTATTGGTCAGGAAGTAACCGATGAACTGGATTATACTCCGGCCGCACTACACATTAACCGCACCATCCGTCCAAAATACATCACCAAAGAGGATGAACTTGGCAACCAAAAGCAAGTCATTGCCCAGTTAAACCGCCCCATTTACAAGTGTATGGCCAGCGCCGCGCTATTGTCAATGATCTATACCGATAAATTCATCTTTCATCTGCCTTATTTTCGGATTCTACAACGCTTAAGCCAGATGGGGGTCTTAATACCTACAAGCACATTCGAGTCGTGGGTCAAACTTGGCGCCCAACACATCAAACTACTTTTCACCGTTCATCGCCTGTATGTTTTCAGCGAAATATATCAGCAGATTGATGAATCGCCCATAAAAGTCCAGGATAAAGATAAACCCGGCGGCCTGCACCAGGGCTATATGTGGGTAAGGTATGCCCCTTTGTCGAAATCTGTGCTCTTTGAGTACTATAAAGGCCGTTCTCCTATTGAACCTTTACGTGATTTATCAAAATTCAAGGGTTATATCCAAACCGATGGCTATGTGGGTTATACCCATCTGGCTGAAGCATCCGGTCTTACCCACCTCTCGTGCTGGGCTCATGCACGCCGCTATTTTGATAAGGCGCTTCCAAACGATCTGCAGCGGGCATCGAAGGTGTTAAAACTTATTCAGTTGTTGTATGCTATCGAAGCCCTGGCTCGTGAGGCTAATATGACCAAGGAGCAACGCTACGCACTAAGGCTTGAGAAATCACTTCCAATCATCAATGAGATCGGTTCCTACATCTATAATGAAAGAAACAGGGTTCTCCCCAAAAGCCCCATTGGCGTCGCATTTGAGTATTGCGCCAACAGATGGATCAGTTTGCAGAATTACCTCAAAGATGGAATGTTGGAAATTGACAGCAACCTGATTGAAAATTCTATCCGCCCCCTGGCCCTGGGCCGAAAGAATTACCTCTTTGCCGGAAATCATGAAGCGGCCGAGAGCATCGCTATGTTTTACAGCTTCTTCGGCACTTGTAAAAAGAACGAGGTCGATCCCCAGAAATGGCTTACCTATGTCATCAACAACATCAACGACACCAAACCCTCTCAGCTCAAAGAACTGCTCCCCCAATTTATTGATAAAACCCTACTGAAATAAGTACATGGGGTTGGTGGGGCGGATACGTATGGTATGATTTTGATTTAAGGTCGAAATTCTTCTGGAGATTGGTGGAATGGCACTCGGCACACATGCTGTTCCAGTTCTGGGCCTGGTTGGTCCAGTAAAGCCA
>CAIWRB010000155.1 GCA_903914955.1 uncultured Chloroflexota bacterium
CACCTTTGTAAAGGGACAGATCATCCAAACCGACGCGACTACCGCTGAAATGGTTAAATTGATGGAAAATACGTACCGCGATGTGAACATTGCCATCGCCAACGAGTTCTCGCGTCTCGCGGATAAATTCGGCGTGGATGTGTGGGAGGCGATTTCCATTGCGAACTTGCATCCGCGCGTAAAGATACTCAGCCCCGGACCCGGCGTCGGCGGACACTGCATCAGCGTAGATCCGTGGTTCTTTGTGGAAGCCGCGCCAGAAATCACTCCACTTATTTATCACTCAAGACAGGTGAATGATGCGCAACCGCATTTTGTTGTGGACACCGTGAAGCATGCGCTCGGCTCGCTTATAGGGAAAAAAATTGCAGCTCTCGGCCTGGCTTATAAACCAGACGTGGACGATCTACGCGAAAGTCCCGCTAACGAAGTGGTGCAAATCCTCCAGCATGAAGGCGCACAAGTAAAAGCGTGGGAACCGTTCAAGCCTGATGCAAACATGCCTGGTATTGACATGGCATCCTCACTTGAAGCAGCGATCAAAGAGGCAGACGCGATCGTATTGTTGGTAAAGCATGCGGATTTCTTGAAGTTAAATCCGCTTGAGATCGCGAAGAAAACATCCGCGCGTATTGTCGTTGATACTGTTAACGGTTGGAAAAAAGAAGCATGGGAAAACGCCGGATTTACACTATTCCGTCTGGGCAAAAACAAATCGCCAATCGGAAATCGGAATTTGTAAATTGAAGATCCTCTCTGTATTTGGCACACGACCAGAAGCCGTGAAAATGGCACCGATTGTCCGCTTGTTGAAGACAACCTCGGGAGTTGAAGCACGGGTTTGCGTCACCGCGCAGCATCGGCAAATGCTCGACCAGGTGCTGAAACTGTTTGAGATCAACACTGATTATGATCTTGACCTGATGCGCGAGAATCAATCTCTTGCGCAATTAAGCGCGGCCATCTTTACCAATCTCGATCCTGTATTTACAGATTTCAAACCCGATTGGGTTTTGGCTCAGGGAGATACAACCACGGTCGCGATCACATCTCTGCTTGCATATTATCATCGCATCAAATTCGGGCATGTGGAAGCTGGACTGCGCACACATGATAAATGGCAACCCTTCCCCGAGGAGATCAATCGCCGCGTGGCGGGTATAACAGCAGATATGCATTTCGCGCCGACAGAATGGTCAAAGCAAAATTTATTACGTGAAGGAATTGATGAAAGCATTATCGAGGTTACCGGGAACACTGTCATTGACGCTCTGCAACATGTATCAAAGCAAGAGGAACCAGTTGAGATCACTGAACTAATTGGGAGATTGCTTCGTCACTCCGCCCCTCAGAATAAGATGAATAAACTAATCCTCGTCACAGCCCACCGCCGCGAGAATTTCGGAACGCCCATGGATGATATTTGTCATGCGTTGATCGAAATTGCAAAGCGTGGAGATGCCGAAATCGTGTATCCCGTCCATTTGAATCCGAATGTACAGGAACCTGTTAACCGCCTGCTCAAAGGAGTGGATCACATCACGCTGCTGCCGCCATTAGATTATCTGCCGCTTGTCCATTTGATGAAACATGCTGCACTCATCCTGACGGATTCTGGTGGTATTCAAGAAGAAGCGCCAGCTTTTGGCATCCCGACTCTGGTATTACGCGATGTGACCGAACGCCCCGAGGGAGTAGCCGCAGGGACGCTCAAACTTGTTGGAACAGTAACCCGCCACATCGTTGAGGAAGCGGAGCGGCTTTTGGATCATCCAGCCGCTTATGCAGAAATGGCGAAAGCGGTCAATCCGTATGGTGACGGTCATGCGGCGGAGAAAATAATTCAGGTTCTTGTAGGTCACGAAAGATAAAAAGTTAATGTAACTCATAAATTTCTGTGTATAATAAAAATACGAGATCATGTTGCGCAAACTTTTTGCACTCTTCGCCGCGGTTTGTTTACTCAGCTCAAGTTGGGCATCTGTTCATGCGCAACAGACGCAGACGATTAAGTTTTTCAGCGAGACCGGCCACAATGTCAAAGGGGATTTTCTAAAATTCTATAATAGCATTCCTAATGCAATTTATATTTATGGATATCCAGTTACAGAAGAATTCAAGAGTAAAGACGGCAAAACGGCACAATATTTTCAGCGCGCCCGTTTTGAAATTCAAGTGGAACTCGATGGAAGCCAGCGCGTAGTTCTCACTCCGCTTGGCAGCAAAACATATACGACGAGCGGGCCACTAAACATTAATAATTCATTTGCCTGCCGCACTTATTCAGAAACAGGATTTTCAGTTTGCCTTGCCTTCCTTGAATTCTTCGATCATTATGGCGGAGTGGCGCAGTTCGGTTATCCGATATCGGGGTTTGAATATCATGAAAATAAACTGGTTCAGTATTTTGAAAAGGCGCGTTTGGAATGGCAGCCGTGGAAAATTGAAGGCCAGCGCGTTGTGGTTTCTGACCTGGGGCGCATTTACTTTGATAAACTCCGCGAAGATCCGGCGCTGCTGCAGCAAGTCAAACCGCTCGATAACACCATTCAAACCGTTACTCATTTACAAGCACATGCATTTGTCTTGAAAGCCGTCACGCTAGCCGCTGATTCGCAACAGGTATTTATCACCGTACAAGATCAGACGCTCCAGCCGGTAGCCAATGTAAATTGTAGTGCATCCGTTCACTGGGCAGATGGACATGTAGATTCAAACGCCATCTCAACAAATTCCAACGGTGTCGGTTTGGCCGCGCTCACATTCACAAACCAACCTCAGGGAAGCTCCATCAACATCGATGTGGCATGCGTTTCCAATAACCTGAGTGCGAACACAAAAACATCTTTTAGAATTTGGTATTAGGCTTCACTACTTCAACTCCCCCATCGCGAACACTGGCCCATCTTTACAGATCATCTTCCATTCGTGGCGGATGGTCAACGCGCAGATGCCGCATTCTGCGAGCGCGCCGCACGGCATGGGAGCGCGGACTAAAACCTGCGCTTCGCGCGCCGACTTCGCCTGTCCGATTTTCCCAAGCATTTCTTTCAGCTGATTCAAATTCTCGCGCGCCACATCGAACGCGGCATAATCTGCCCATTGATAAATATCCAGCATGGCTTGTAAAGGTTGCACTTCCACAGTTTCAGGAATATCTTCGACTGCGAAGTTGGAAACGAGAACCACTTCGGCGGCTTGTTTTAGCGCAATGGATATCAAACCGCGCAATCGCGCAGGCGACTCATCAAATGCGATCAATGCCACTTTGCGTGCAAATTCCGGGACCGAGAATCCATGCCCGAGCGGGCCGCGTAAATGGAGGCGCGCACCGGGATTCCACGCTGAATCCGTCAGCGGGGCGGAGCGAAATCCATTTGGCGCAGAGTCGCTGAAGAAAACAGGAACTGCTAGAGGAGAGTCAGATCCGTGCGCGTGGGCAAGCAAATATTGCCCGGGAGATGGAATCAATTCGGGCGGGCAAATGATCCAAGCGCTGGAATTCAAATAAATCTCATGCAGTTGCCCTTCACCTATTTTCATAGGAGAAATGTTAACACGCATCTGGGGCATAGGCAAGAGAGTTATAATTATGAAAATTATGTTTCGGAGGAAACCATGAATATTTCGACTTTACTTCAGGGGATTGCATCCTTTGCCTGGATCGGGTTTATCGGCGTGTTAATTATGATCTTCATGCGCGCCAGCCGCAATCAACCGGCAAAGGGATTAAGTTCACTCGTAATTGTTTTGCTCGTTGTGGCAATTTTGTTGACCACGGCAGGCGCCGGGCTTGTATTCCTGCAAGCCAATGAATATGGCGTGGTGATCTCAGCGTTTGCGCCAAAGGGTTATCGCGATGTAGCGTTGACCCCGGGTCTGCATTGGATCATTCCGTTTGTGGAGAGCGTGCAAAAATATTCGGTTGCGCAGCAAACATATACAATGTCTTCTGCAACCGGCGAGGGAGCAGTAACCGGTGATGATTCCATTCAAGCGCGCACAAAAGACGGCCAGCAGGTC
Organism: uncultured Chloroflexota bacterium; assembly: GCA_903914955.1. GTDB lineage: Bacteria > Chloroflexota > Anaerolineae > Anaerolineales > Villigracilaceae > Villigracilis. The sequence goes on from CAIWRB010000155.1 coordinate 4,024, forward strand.
TTCATTGACGCTTCCGTTATTTACAAACCGGATTCCACGCAGATCATTCAACTCCATATAAACTGGCAGGGCCGTTATGAAGAGATGGTAGTACGACCCGTATCGCGCGCGGCCATCCGCAATGCAGTTTCACAATTTGGCGTGGAGGAACTGGTCAGCACGAAACGCGCTGAGCTGGAGCTGGCAATCCGTACAGAGATCGAAACAAAGCTGAAAGCCAATAACGTTACCATGTCCGATTTCCTGATGCGTAATATTAGCTTTAGCCCTGAGTATGCCACGGCAGTCGAACAAAAACAAATTGCTGAACAGCAGGCGCAACAGGCAAAATTCGTTGTAGAGTCAAAGAAGCAGGAAGCTGAGCAAGCCCGCCAAACCGCACAAGGTCAGGCAGATGCGACGGTGATCGCAGCGAAAGGTGCGGCAGAGTCAGCAGTCATTGCGGCCAAGGGCGCGGCAGAAGCGCGTCTGGTTCAAGCCGATGCCGAAGCAAAAGCCAATAACTTGCTCTCCCAATCACTCACATCCACGCTCTTGCAATATCAATATATTTTAAAACTTGCCCCTGGTGTGCAGACAATCTTTATTCCAAGCGGCAATCAATTCATCCTGCCGCTGCCAAACACGACAGTGCCAGGTCAATAAATAAATAAATCAACTTTGATCGTTTGAAATTGGTACAATAGTGACCAGTCGCCAGAAAAACTGGTACTGGTCACTATTTAATTTTGGAGATGAAATGCCGATCCCACAAACTGGACGCGATATCCGCCTGACGACTCTTTCCGCCTGCGCTGGCTGAGCATCCAAATTAAGCGCCGATACGCTGACGCAGGTTCTGCGTCCCCTAAAAAATATCTTTGATCCCGCGCTCTATCCGGACTTGTTGGTGGGTCTCTCCACACCGGACGACGCGGCTGTTTGGCGTTTAAGCGAAGACAAAGCCATCGTGGTGACCACGGATTTTTTCACGCCGGTAGTTGATACTCCCTTTGAATACGGAGCCATCGCGGCCGCGAACAGCCTCTCAGATGTGTACGCAATGGGCGGACAACCTTTCCTCGCATTGAACATCGCCGCATTACCGGATGATCTGCCTTTGGAAATTTCCAGCGAGATCTTACGCGGCGGCGCTGAAAAAGCACGCCATGCCGGAGTTGTAATTGCCGGCGGGCATACGATCAAAGACAATGAACCAAAATACGGCCTCGTAGTGATCGGATTTGTTGATCCGCGCAAGATGATCAACAAAGGCGGATTGAAAATTGGTGACGCGCTCATCCTCACAAAACCTCTCGGCGGTGGCGTGACAACTACCGCGATCAAACAAGAGAAAGCTTCAGAACGACATATAAAAGAAGTTATCCAATGGATGTCGCGCTTGAACAAAACTGCAGGGGCACTCGCCACTGAATTTGATCTGCGCGGCGGAACGGATATTACAGGCTTCGGTCTGCTCGGTCATGGCATGGAAATGGCGGATGCATCCAAAGTTATGTTATCCATTGAAAATTCAAAACTTCCATTATTAAGCGGCGCACATAGTTACGCAAAAATGGGAATTTTCCCCGGCGGCGCGTTTGACAATAAAAATCATTTAGACAAAAAAGTTCGTTTTGACGAGGATATAGAGGAGACTGATCAAATGCTTCTTTTCGATCCGCAAACCAGCGGCGGATTATTGCTCGGTGTTCCGCAGGAAAAGCTGGAGGCGTTCAAAAAACGTGCCGACGAATTAAATCAACCAGCTTGGGTGATCGGTGAAGTCCGCGCAGGGAATGGAATCGAGGTTCGGTCATAATGTTCCGCATCGGCGTATTGGAATTAGGGCTCACTTGTGGATTACTTTTTCTAGTACTCTTCATCCCGATCATTGTGTCACGTTTTTATGCACGCGTGGATAAGCGCTTGAAGAATATCGAAAACAAGATCGATAAAAAAAAGAAATGATCATGTGGGAAACTCTTGGATATCCTTGGCAAGCCGCGCTTGAAATGGCATGGGAAGCTTATTGCAGCAGAACAATTCCGATCGGTGCTGTGATCGCGGACGCGGAAGGAAATATCTACGCACGCGGGCGCAATCGCATCATGGATACAACCGCGCCAGATAATCAAGTTTGTGCCAATGAACTGGCTCACGCAGAGCTCAATGCGTTGTTAGCGTTGAAGTTGGATTACGATGAATGTAAAGCAAAAAATGTTGCACTTTACACGACCATGGAACCATGTCCGCTATGCATGGGAGCGGTGTATATGTCAGATGTAAAAACGCTCCATTACGCGGCGCATGATCCATGGGCGGGGAGCACGAATCTATTAGGAACAACTCCTTATCTCAGTCGAAAGAACTTTAAGGTCATTGCGCCATTTGACCCGGTATTGGAAGACTGTCTTTCCGCGCTTTGTGTTGAGTCGGAGATTCAAAGACGCGGCGAAAGCATCCTATCCTCCCGCTTTTATGACCTATTGCGTAAAACTCTGCCGAACGCCGTGGAAAAAGGCATCGTGCTTTATCACTCAGGTGAATTACGTAAAAAACAAAAAGCAGAATTGCCTGCAAATCAGGTCTTTGATTGGCTAGCACATCAGGTACAATAAGAAAAGAAAAAGAGAAATCAATTAAAAACAACCATGTCTGAAATCCCCATAGAAACTAATTTTAGCGGCGGTCTGATCGCAATAGCCATTTTGCTGTTATTAAACGGCGTGCTCGCCATGGCAGAAACAGCCCTCTTGTCGGTAAGAAAATCCCGCCTGCAAAACCAATTCAACAAAGGGGATGTAAAAGCGGGCATCGTCCTCAAGTTGACAGAGAATCCCAATCAATTCCTATCTGTGATCCAGATCGGAATCACATCTATTGACCTGCTGATCGGTGCTCTGACAGCCGCAACACTTGGAGTATGGATCAACATGGAACTGGATAGATTTCCAGTTCTCGCCCCATACAGCGGGATCATCAGTATTGTGATCGGCGTTCTACCGGTCACATATCTTTCGCTTGTGCTCGGAGAACTGGTTCCGAAACGACTGGCATTGCGTGACCCTGAAGGTGTATCAGCAATGGTTGCTGGTTCCATGTCATTCTTTGCAAAGCTGTTCTCACCGTTTGTAAAACTTCTTAGTTTTTCGACTGAAGCGATCTTAAAACTAATGGGAGTCAAAGCAAGCGAAGAACCACCCGTCACGGAAGAAGAAATTCATCTATTGATCAACCAGGGAAAACAAGCCGGGGTCTTCGAAGAAGCAGAACAGGATATGGTCGAGGGAATTTTCAGCCTCGGCGATTCGCGTGTCTATTCATTGATGACACCGCGCACCGATCTGGTCTGGCTGGATATCACAGACTCGATCGATGAGATCCGTAAAAAAATTGCGGAATGTCCATTTTCGCGTTTTCCTGTCAGACAGGATTCTCTTGAAACGATACTGGGTATTGTCAAATCACGCGACCTATTGGTTGAAAGTTTATCAGGCAAGGAAATTGATCTAAACACCTTGCTCAAGCCCGCGTTTTTCATTCCTGAAACCATGTTCGCTTCACGCGCGCTGGAACTCTTCAAAGAAAAGAACACTGAATTACTTCTCGTTGTTGATGAGTTCGGCGGCTTGCAAGGCCTGCTTACTATCAATGATATTCTGGAAGAGATCGTCGGGGCGATGGAATTTGAAGAACCGCAAGCTACTCAAAGACAGGATGGTTCGTGGCTGTTGGACGGCATGTTGGAAGTGGATGAGTTCAAGGAATTATTTGAATTCGCCACACTTCCGCATGAAGATGAATATGAAACATTAAGTGGATTCGTCATGACCTCCCTTGGTCGGGTGCCGCAAGCCTCCGACAACTTTGAGTGGAATGGCTTCCGCTTTGAAGTGATGGATATGGATGGCCGCCGGGTTGATAAGGTGCTGGTCATTCTTCTTCCCAAGCTACAAACCAAATGACAAATTACCAATTCCCATCGCGCCGCTCGCCTGTGATGGGACGCAACGGCACAGTCGCGACATCACAACCATTAGCCACCGCGGCCGGGCTTTCGATTCTTGCAGCAGGCGGCAACGCGGCAGATGCGGCAGTTGCCACAGCCGCCGCGCTCAACGTCACTGAACCAACATCCACCGGCATCGGCGGGGATATGTTCGCGCTTTATTATGATGCACACACAAAACAAATCAGCGCGTTAAATGGATCAGGCCGCGCGCCCGCTTCTCTTTCATTGGAACGATTGCAAAAAGAAAATATCAAGGAACTTCCTCCCTATCATCCGTACACCATCACCGTTCCCGGCGCGTGCGCGGGCTGGTTCGATCTCATCGAAAAACATGGCACCCTCGCGATGAATAAAATTCTTGCACCCGCCATCAATCTCGCAGAAAACGGATTTCCAGTTGCGCCTATGACCGCACATTTTTGGGAACGCGGGGCAGGGCGTCAACTTCAGTCTGCGTTGAACGGGTATGAATTAACCATTGATGGACGCGCGCCAAAAGCTGGTGAGATTTTTTCAAACAAAGGACTTGCGCGCACGTTTCGCAAGATCGCCGAAGACGGAAAACGCGCCTATTATGAAGGCGAGATCGCCGAGTCTATCGCGCAGGTCATTCAACAATCAGGTGGATGCCTGACCACGGCCGACCTCGCCACGCATCACTCCACCTGGGATGAACCCATCTCTGTCAATTATCGCGGCTATCGGATATGGGAATGTCCGCCGAATGGACAGGGACTCGCGGCGCTGTTGGCATTGAATCTGCTCGAAGGCTTTGACCTCACCTCGCTCGCGCCTCTGTCCACCCGACGCCTGCACCTGCAACTCGAAGCAATGCGCCTCGCCTTTGCAGATGCCCGCTGGTATGTTTCCGACCCGGCGTTCTCTTCCATCCCGTTGAATGAACTGCTTTCCAAAACCTATTCAGATGAGCGGCGCAAACTTATCAATTTAAAGAAGGCCACGCTCGACCAACAACATGGCACACCCAAAAAATCCCACGGCACGGTGTACTTCTCGGTCGTGGATAAAGATGGCAACGCCTGTTCCTTCATCATCAGCAACTACATGGGATTTGGCACAGGCATCGTCCCAAAAGGTTGGGGATTTTCTCTTCAGAATCGCGGACATAACTTCAACCTCGAAGCGGATCATCCCAATTCTTTACAGCCAAATAAGCGCCCATATCACACCATCATCCCAGCCATGGCAACCCGCGAAGAAGATGGAAGTTTATACGCCTCCTACGGCGTGATGGGCGGATTTATGCAGCCGCAGGGACATGTGCAAGTAGCCTGCGCCTTGATAGATGATGACATGGATCCGCAAGCTGCGTTGGATATGCCGCGATTTTGCATTGAGCCAGCCGAAGATGGTGGATTTGCCAGCCTCGAAGAAGGCATCCCTGGTAAAACCATCGCCGCACTCACCCGTCACGGACACCTGACTCGAAAAATCTCAGGCTGGGAACGCGCCCTCTTTGGCCGGGGACAAGTTATCATCCGTGAAAGAGGCGGGGTATTATCCGCCGGCTCCGATGCCCGCGCAGATGGCTGTGCGATGACGTTGTGACTACTCCCCACGCCTAAAGGCGGGGGCTTCTAGGGCAAAGCCCAGGCTCTCTAATCCGAGAGCTTCTATGTTTAGTATACTTCAAGCAAAACCGTTCCTTACATCTCCACTGCTAAAGCAGGGAGCTTTACGGAACATTTGGTAAAACGTATTTTTGTTCAATGGTATAATTTTTTCTCGTATGAATCAAGAACCCATCTCCAGTAATAAAACGAAAGTCTGCCCCACTTGTGGAACGCGCCTGAGTGAGAACGCCACGCGTTGCCTTGTGTGCGGCACAGAATTCAACGCCCAGCCGGGACCGAAAGCGGTTAAGAAGACTCAAAAATCGGTACAGGCCAGCCGCATGCCTGAGATCACATTAAGCCTGCCCGCCGCAGTAGGGATTCTCGCGGTTGTGATCATTGTGGCAGCAGCCATTATGTTCTTCGTATTGCGCACAGGCGCAGGCGGGGGAAGCCCGCTTACGCCAGCCGAATCTCCGACACCCACAATAACACCCACGGCGAGTCAGCCCCCCACAGCAACACTTCCATCAACTGATATCCCGACCGCTACACCCATCCCGCCTCGTGATTACACAGTTTCAGCCGGCGATGGTTCCTGTTCGCAAATCGCATTTAACTTTGGCATTTCTGTTCAAAGCATTATCTTCGAAAATAACCTACCTTCCACTTGTCCGATCAGTGTAGGACAAAAACTCAAGATCCCGTATCCGACTCCTACCATTGCGCCTCCTGCGACCAGCACAGCCCTGCCTGTGGATGCGACCAAAAACGCATGCGAGACCGTTCCGATCACCGTGCAGGATGGTGATACGCTCTCAAGCATTGCGGCAAATTATGCGGTTTCTATGGACGCGATCATGACATTCAATGGATTGACCACCACCAATGTTTTCGTGGGAAACTCATTGCTTATTCCACTTTGTATGCGAGCGGCGACTCCGGGCCCAACACCCACGGCGACGATTCCGCCTCCATACCCCGCCTCGAACCTGCTACTGCCAGCGGATGGTGCGGCCTTCACGCTGGCAAACGATGTAGTGACTCTGCAATGGGCGTCCGTTGGCGTGTTACGTAATGGCGAAGCGTATCAAGTGACGGTTGAAGATGTGACCGCCGATCAAACCCGCCGCCAGACTGACTATGTGGCCGATACAAAATACATCATCCCAACAGCCTTCCGCCCGAAGGATAATGTAGCGCATGTTCTACGCTGGTGGATCACCCCGGTTCGTCAATCAGGCAGTGACGATCAAGGGCAACCAATTTGGGTGGCCTCAGGCGCCGTCAGCGAGAAACGCGTCTTTACATGGGTGGGAGTCGCTGTGGCAGGCACACCGGTTCCGTAAAGATCAACTTCAGCAACAAATTATTTGTAAATCAGGTAGACAGTCACCCGCTTCTCATAAGTGACTGTCTACTTTTTTAACAAGAGCAGTCCATGGTCAAGCTGTGCTGCGACACTTATAGCGAGCGGTGAAAGGAAGCTCAAGCCAAGAAAACATATTTCAGAAAATCTCCAACAGCCATATAATACAGATTACAATCAATCGGAAGATTATTTGGTTGTAAACTTTTCGCTTATTTATTTATAATACACCGGAGAAAATAATGAATTCAATGATCAAAACGATACTAACGATTTTTGCAATATTACTCTTTCTCTCAGGAGGAATTTGGTTCCTGCAAGGGATCAATATCCTGCCTGGCAGTTTCATGACCGGCGACCCGCAATGGTCGATCAATGGCGGAATTGCCATGATCGTTGGAGCCGGCTTATTCTGGTTTGCGAAGCGCAAATAAGTATGTCCGAAACATTCCACATCGGTGATCGTGTACAAGTTTATTTGGATTCAAAGTTTGGAATTAACGAAGGCTGGTACGAAGGCCGCCTCATTCGCATTGATCCGTACTCTGAGCACCGCAGCTTCTATTGGGTGGAATTAAATATAGATGCGCAGTTGATACTTGGCACCAAACAGATCTCTGTGTTCAATTTGAAGAATATAAAAAAACTGGAAATAAAATCCTAGGAAACTTAAATGATCATTCCACTGCTCGAAAGAGCCCTCGCTTCACGCAAATATTTATTTGACACGAGTCACGAATCCGCCTTTCGGTTATTCAACGGATTCACCGAAGGCTACCCCGATCTCGCATTGGATATTTACGGGCAGACGCTTATCATTCACAACTATGCGGATGATCCCAACCAAAACCAAACAATCATTCAAGAAGTAACAGTATTTCTACGAACCGCGCTAAGTTGGCTACGCGCTGGAATTATAAAAACGCGCAACGGGTCAACTCCGGAAGAAAAACGCGGCAACCTTTTATTCGGGACCGAGATAGATCGAAAAATAAAAGAGTATGAAGTCTGGTACGCCATTGATTTGACCCTCAACCGCGATGCGAGTCTTTATCTCGACACGCGAAACCTGCGCAAGTGGATCATCGAAAACCTGAAGGACAAGACCGTTTTAAATACATTCGCTTATACAGGCAGTTTTGGAGTTGCCGCGCTCAAAGGCGGCGCCAGTCGTGTTGTGCAAATAGACTTAAATCGCGAATTTCTCAACCTCGCCAAATCATCTTATTCGCTCAACGGCTTCCCAATCCAAAAAGGAAATTTCATCGCCAGAGATTTCTTCGAGCAGGTTGGGAATATGAAACGTCTGGGTCAACGCTTCGATTGCGTCATCCTTGATCCCCCTTTTTTTTCCACAACAGCCAAAGGCAAAGTAGATCTGGAAAAAGAAAGCGCGCGGCTGATCAACAAAGTCCGCCCGCTGATCCAGGATGGCGGCTATTTGGTTGCCATTAACAACGCATTATTCGCCAGCGGAAAAGATTATATGCAAACGCTTGAGGTAATGTGTAAAGATGGATATTTGAAGATCAAAGAGCTGATCCCTGTGCCAGAAGATTTCATCGGCTACAACCCGATCGGCAAGCCGATCACCGACCCCAGCCCATTCAATCACTCTACCAAGATCGCAATTCTGGAAGTAAAGCGAAAGCAACTAAAAAAATGACGGGTGAAGTAGATTTACTCAAGCTTCTTCAGGGATTGAAACCAAAACTTAACCAAGGGGAATATGTCTATTGCCTTGCGGATTCAAAAGAACACGCGGCTGCACTTGACCCGCTTTTCTTTTTTCTTGAAGAGGAAGGCTTGACAGTAATTCTGCCAAAAGAAAAAGCGGACACGCTGAACATGACCTACTCGACAACATTTGCATGGATCACGCTCACGGTTCATTCCTCACTCGAAGCTGTTGGCCTGACAGCGGCAGTTTCCAAGTCGCTGACAAAGGCAAATATCAGCTGCAATATAGTTGCAGCGTTTTATCATGACCACATTTTTGTACCAAAATCAGATTCAGCACGCGCCATGGAAACTTTACTTAATTTGACACGCGTCGATCATGGATAACTACTCCGGTAACGGAGTGAACTATAATCTGTTAACATATTTTTACTATTATTCGTTGAAACATTTTTCATTGGAGAAAATATAATGTCTAAATTTCTTCACTTTACCATTTTGTTTGCACTTGTGCTCTCAGCCTGTGGCGGACAAGCCGCCCCGACTGTACCCCCAACCCAACCGCCTCCCCCACCAAGTTCTACAGTTCAAGAGCCACTGCCCGCCACAACTATAGTACCCATCGCCAGCGCTGTCCCCATTTTTACGGAAACTCCCAATCTCCCGACCCTTTCCCCTACTAACCTACCAGATTGCACCAACAAAGCAGTCTTCGTTGCCGATGTCAGTGTGCCTGACAACACCAATTTCGCTCCCGGGATATCCTACATAAAAACCTGGCGCATCAAAAATATCGGTACTTGTAGCTGGAATTCAGATTATTCGATCCTCTTTTTTTCCGGTGAAAATTCCAGCGCCCCCGACAAATCACCTCTTTCTTCTACGGCTCCCGGCGCAACTCTTGATATTTCAGTTGACCTGACCTCCCCGACCAAAATCGGGAGCGCCACTACCAATTTCGTATTGCACAGCCCGGATGGAACATTAATCCCGATCGACTCAGGCTACCTCCTTTACGTAATCATCAATGTCACCAACGGCGTTGCTTCATCCACTTCAAGTTCTATCGTGACTCAGACCAGCGCCACGTCTGTCAGCGCCGGACCCACAGTCAGTGTGCCCGGCGGCGCCTGCGCGTACACGCTCGATTCAGCCAAGGTTGCTGAAACGATCAGCGCCATCAACAGCTACCGCGCCCAAAATGGTTCGCCGGCTCTGACTGTTAATTCCCTCCTGACTCAGGCTGCCCAAACACATGCCGCTGACATGGCCTGCAATAATCTGTTCTATCATAATGGATCAGATGGTTCCACTGCTGCCTCCCGTGTTGCCGCCACAGGATACACAGCACTGAATATGACAGAAAATGTTTATGGAAGTTATCCTCCGCTCACCGGCCAAGGAGTTGTTGCCTGGTGGGCTACCGACCAGTTGGATATTCGTCATAACGAGAATCTCCTCAGCACGAAACACAAAGAGTTCGGCGTTGCATATGCGTTCTATAATAATTACGGTTTTTACGTGGTCGACTTCGCAACGAGCAAATAAACTCAAAATAATCCCTACAGAAAGGAGAAAATAAAATTGGAAAGCAAAGAACTATATTTGAAAAGTAGTATTTTTGGATCATTACTTGGCATTGGATTTGGAACTCTCATCGGAGCTTTGACAGGGATTCTGAGCGCCGCCTGGAATGGCATACTATTCTGCGCCGTCGCGGGATTCATTCTTGGCATACCGACAGGAATATTGACAGGCGCAGTCGTCGTTTGGACATCCGGCCGTACTGGCGGAGTAAGCACAGGAGCTTATACTGGCATGGTTTTTGGAGCCCTTCTTGGTGGCCTGCTTGGAATTTTTATCCCTGATTCATTTCGAGCCGCTGTGGCCGCCCTGCATATTCTTGTTCTGGACGTTTTAACTCATGGAAGATTTGAAACTGCGATTCTGCTCAGCTATTTGGTTTCGATCACGGCAACCATGGTCGGCGCGTGGATCGGCGGACGTAACCTCAAGCCGCGCGAGCTGACCAAGGTTTCATGAAAAGAGATTTGAAAAAATAATGACATCCATTCAAGAATTGATCCCTGTATTGCAGATATCAATCGGGCCGGTGATCTTGATCTCGGGCGTAGGTCTGCTTTTATTAAGCATGACTAACCGCCTGTCACGGGTGATCGAGCGTGCAAGAATTCTACTAGCCATATCAGAATCAGCTTCGGGTCAAATCCAGAAGCGGGTGCTTGCTCAGATCGATATCCTGTGGACACAAGCGCGCCTGATCCGAGTATCCATTTTACTGGCATCGACCAGTGTTTTATTCGCGGCCTTCCTGATCATTGTCCTGTTCATCACAGCCTTGTTCAAAATTGAAGATGCCTGGTTGATCAGTATTTTATTTGTAACCTGCCTGCTTTCTTTGATCGGGTCATTGATCGTTTTTATCACGGACATCAACCGCTCGCTCTCGGCGTTTAAAGTTGAGTTGTACGAACGGTGATTACAATTAGTAACATAAATTATTTTTTCATAACAAGGAGAACATCATGGAATTCACTCAACTTGGACGCACGGGTCTTAAGGTTTCGCGCTTATGCTTGGGGACAATGAACTTCGGTCCGCAGACAAACGAGGAAGATTCATTCGCCATAATGGATAAGGCGCTCGAACTCGGAATCAATTTCTTCGACACAGCCAATGTCTATGGCTGGAAGCTCGGCGAAGGGACAACAGAAAACATCGTTGGGCGCTGGTTCGCTCAAGGCGGAGGCCGACGCGAAAAGACGGTCATCGCCACAAAGGTTTTTGGTCGCATGGGCGAGTGGCCGAATCAATCACGGTTGTCTGCGCTGCATATTCGCGAGGCATGCGAGGCATCGCTCAAGCGGATGCAGACCGATCACATTGACCTGTATCAGATGCACCACGTGGATCGCAATTCTCCGTGGGAGGAAATCTGGCAGGCGATGGATGTACTCGTGCAACAAGGCAAGGTGCTGTATGTTGGCTCGTCCAATTTTGCTGGATGGCAGATCGCGAAAGCACAGGACGCGGCGAAAGCCCGTCCCTTTATGGGACTGGTCTGCGAGCAGAGCTTGTACAGTTTGAATGACCGCATGATCGAACTTGAAGTGATCCCTGCCAGCAAAGACTATGGGCTGGGACTCATCCCATGGAGCCCGCTCTCAGGCGGGCTGCTCGGCGGCGTTCTGCAAAAGATAAAAGAAGGCAGGCGAGCATCTGATGACATGAAAAAGAAGATCGAGAAAAAACGTTTAAGCCTCACTGCATGGGAAAAATTCTGCAAAGACAGAGGCGAAGCCCCTGCGCATGTGGCGCTCGCGTGGCTGCTGGCGAATCCTGTTGTAACTGCGCCCATTATCGGCCCGCGCACCATGGAACAATTGACAGGCACATTGCGCGCGTTGAAGATCAAACTCAACAAGGATGCGATGAAACAATTGGATGCGATCTGGCCCGGTCCTGGCGGGGAAGCGCCCGAAGCGTATGCCTGGTAATGTAATTTAGGAGCATTTCCATGAATTCAATGAAAGGTAAGCGCGTCATCATCACTGGCCCTACATCCGGCGTTGGAAAAGAAATTGCGAAGGAACTGGCATCCCTCGGCGCAGAATTGATCCTCGCATGCCGCGACATCAAAAAAGGGAACAAGACCGCGGCGGAGATTACCAAACGCAGCGGCTCAACAAAACTGGTCGTGATGAAGATGGATGCTTCGAGCCAAAAATCCATCCGCGAGTTTGCGCGTGAATTCCGCCGCAGGTATCGCAGACTGGATGTGCTGGTCAATAACGCAGCGGGCAATCGCGGCACACTACCAAAGGTGGACAGCGTTGACGGCATCGAACTAACCTTCGCTACCAATGTGCTCGGTTATTTTCTACTTACGAATGAATTGCTGGACGTATTGAAGAAGAGCGCGCCGGCCCGCATCGTCAACGTGGCATCAACCTTTGCAAGCGATCTTGATTTAGATGATCTGGAGTTCGATAGCCGTCCATTTGAAAGTTTCAAAGCTTATGCCCAGTCGAAAGCCTGCAATCGCCTTCTGACCTGGGCGCTGGCTCGACGGTTACAAGACAGCGGCGTCACCGCCAATTCCATGACCCCGGGGCTGATCACCGAAACCGGGCTGTATCGCAATGCCACGCCAGAACTCGTTACGCGCTTGACTCAATATTCCGGCGGACGAACAAGCGCTCAGGGCGCAGATGCAGCCATCTGGCTTGCAAGCTCCGAAGAAGTGGAAGGCGTGAGCAGCAAGTTCTACGAGGAGCGCAAAGAACATACCTGCGAGTTTAGAAATAAAAAGACCGAGGAAAAACTCTGGAGCATTTGCGAAGAATTGGTAAACCGAAATAATTCCTGATAAAGATGGAATAAAAATATAAAAGTCCCTGATGCTTGTGAAAACATCAGGGACTTTCTCATTCACGAATTGATTCGCAAAGACCGCTTACCTATCCACTACTTCTTTCTTACAGCACAATACTCACCAATCTTTTATTCGCCACGATCACTTTCTTCGGCTGTTTGCCTTCCAAAAACTTCTGGACAATTTCACTCGCCAGCGCCGTGGACTTGATATCATCTTCCGTTGCTTCGGCTGAGACAGTGATCCTGTCACGCACCTTTCCGTTGATCTGGACAGGCAATTCGATGGAGTCTTCTTTTGTGGCGGCTTCATCAACCTCAGGCCATTGTTGTGTGTGGATGGAATACGGCTTGCCCAGAACCGTCCACAGTTCTTCAGCGATGTGTGGTGTGACAGGCGCCATCATCTTCAAATAGATTTCCTGTACTTCCTTCCACTCCGGAGTACCAACTGCGCCAGCTTCACGGGCCTTGTACATTTCGTTCATCAATTCCATCAGCGATGAAATGATCGTGTTGAACTCAAATTTCTCGAAGTCTCGAGTCACTTTGCGCAGAGTCTGGTGAACCTTTCGGCGCAGATTCTTTTTCGTTTCATCCGACGCACCAGGCGCGGTTGTCGGCGTAGATGGATCCGTGAACAGAGTCCACACGCGCCGTATCCAGCGCACTGATCCCTCGATACCTTGCGAGTCCCAGGGTGCGCCTGTTTCCCACCGCGCAAAGAACATGATGTAGGCGCGGACACTATCCGCGCCATATTTATTCACCAGAAGATCGGGGGCGATCACATTGCCCTTGCTCTTCGACATTTTGTCGCCGTCCTCACCGAGTACCATGCCTTGATTGCGCAACTGCATCATCGGCTCGTGACCTTCGACAATACCCGCGTCACGTAGCGCTTTATGAAAAAAGCGCGTGTACAACAGATGCATGGTAGCGTGCTCGATGCCGCCCGTGTACGTGTCCACGGGCATCCAGTAATCATACTCGGCGGGGTCGAACGGACCCTGATCATATTTTGGCGAAAGATAACGCAGGTGATACCACGACGAACACATGAACGTATCCATCGTATCGGTTTCGCGGATCGCCGCTCCGCCGCAGACGGGGCAGGTTGTATTCTTCCAGGTTGGATGCAGTTTCAACGGGCTTTCGCCAGTCGGGCGCCACTCCACATCCTCGGGCAGCAACACGGGTAGTTGGTCTTCAGGCACGGGATTCCAGCCATGCACATCACAGTGGATCATGGGGATCGGCGCGCCCCAATAACGCTGGCGGCTGATCAACCAATCGCGATAGCGATAGTTGACAGACTCCTTGCCGATGCCTTGTTCCGTGATCCAATCCAACACCTTCGCGATGCCTGGATTCTTTCTTCCTTTTTCTGCGCTGACTTTTGTCCCGTTGAATGGACCTGAGTTGACCATGACGCCCGCGCCAATAGATGCGGATTCAAGGATGGGCGATTCGCGAGTCGCCCCTTCAGGCCTGATAACTTCGACGATGGGCAGTTCATACTTTTTAGCAAAAGCGAAATCGCGTTCATCGTGCGCGGGTACGGCCATGATCGCGCCTGTGCCATAGGACATCATCACATAGTCCGCGATCCAAATTGGGATGCGGACTTGATTAACGGGGTTGACGGCATACGCGCCCGTGAATACACCCGTCTTTTCCTTATCCACTGCGCCGCGTTGAATTTCAGTTTGACGCGCGGCTTGCGCTTTATATTCTTCGACTGCAGCTTTATTTTCAGGCGTGGTGATCTCATTCACCAGTGGGTGTTCAGGCGAGAAAACCATAAATGTCGCGCCCCATAATGTATCGGGACGTGTGGTAAATACAGTCACTGGTGACTGATCACTTTCCACAATGAACCGCACTTCCGCGCCTTCACTGCGATCGATCCAATTCGTTTGCAAAGTCTTAACTGTTTGCGGCCAATCAATACCCTCGAAGTTCAACAATTCATCAGCGTACTTGGTCGCTTTGAAGAACCACTGATCGAGATTCTTTTTGATGACAGGTGTTTGACAGCGTTCGCAATGACGGTCGTCGCCCCAGACCTGCTCACGCGCCAGAGTGGTATTGCAGTTCGGGCACCAATCCACGGCTGACATCTTGCGATAGGCCAGTCCCTGCTTGAACAATTGGATGAAGAACCATTCCGTCCACTTGTAATATTCAGGTGACGCAGACACGGCTTCCCGCTCCCAATCAAACATCGCGCCCATGGTTTTCATCTGCGTGCGCATGCGTTCGATATTTTGGAATGTGCGTTTCATTGGGTGCACGCCATCTTTGATGGCGGCGTTTTCCGCAGGCAGACCGAACGCGTCAAAACCCATGGGGAACATTACGTTGTAGCCTTTCATGCGCATGTAACGGGCGCGCGCATCTGGAGGGATCATCGAAAACCAGTGACCGATATGCAAGTCACCGCTCGGGTAAGGCAGCATGGTCAACGCGTAATGTTTCGGCTTGGATGTATCGATCACGGCCCGATACAACTTATCCGCTTCCCATTTTTTCTGCCATTTTGATTCGACTTCTTTGTGGTTGTAATAGATGTCTGTCATTCTTTCCTCATTAATTTCAGTTTCAATTTTGAAGGTCGATTTAAACAAAAATTCCTTCATCCACAAATATAGGGACGAAGGAACACTCCGCGGTACCACCCAAATTACGTTAGACAACTAACGTCACTTTGTTGCTATAACGGGCTTTCCCGTCGCTGACTACTATATTCACCAGCGAAGTCCTCTTGCGAGAAACAAGCGAGTTCGGTCTAAAGTGTCCCGTAACACTGGTGCTGGGCTCTCACCTTACTCTCCCAACTCGCTGACGGGTTGACCTACTACTCCTGCCATGACTTTTAATTTATTTGTGGACCCAGAGGGATTCGAACCCTCGACCTTCTCAATGCCATTGAGACGCGCTCCCAACTGCGCTATGGGCCCATATTTCAATAATCAGTTGTTAAGTAACCGGTAACCAGTTATAAAGGATAGTGACTGATTACTGATCCCTGCCAAGTGGACCTGAGGGGATTCGAACCCCTGACCTCCTCAGTGCGATTGAGGCGCGCTCCCAACTGCGCTACAGGCCCAAATTCAAGGCGAACAGTATTCTACCTGAGGCATTTGGGAATGTCAATGCAAATTTGAAATTCATCGGGAAAGCACTCGAAGCCACTATGGTTGCCTTGATTCAAGTACTACTCACCGGCACTGAAGAAACGCGCCTCTCGACGCGTCTCTTCAGCTTTTATTTCTTTATCCCACATACTCACACCACGACTCATACTGCGGAAGTTTTCCGCGAATGGCTTCGTGATAAATATTTTGAATCTTTCTTGTAGTGGGGCCAGTCTTCCCATCGCCAATGGTGCGGAAATCAATTTCGCTCAGGCCAATACACTCGGCAGCGGTACCGCACACGAAGACTTCATCCGCGATATAAAGCTGGTCACGTGAAATGGGTTGTTCAAGAATGCGATAGCCCAAATCCTGCGCGATCGTATGAATCGAATGACGTGTCACACCTTCCAACACAGGCGCAGTGGACGGCGTGATGATCTTGCCGTGACGCACCATGAAAAGATTCTCGCCCGTGCATTCGGCTACATATCCCTGCGGATCGAGCATGATGGCTTCCTGAAATCCCAGCCGCTCGGATTCGGTCTTGGCAAGAAAACTATTTGCATAATTTCCAGAAATCTTAGCCTTGGTCATCAACACGTTCGGATGATGACGCGTGAACGATGAGATGTTGGCGCGAATGCCTTTTGCCATCGCTTCTTCGCCGAGGTAGTTGCCCCACTCCCATGCGGCAATTGCCAGCGACGGTTTGCCGTTGTCCACGTTCAAGTTCCAGCCTCCGCCATCCAAATACAAAAGCGGCCGAATATAACAGTCCTTGAATCCATTAGCCCTGACAGTGTCTTTGATAGCCTTCACAACATCTTCCGTTGTCCACGGCAAAGTGCGGAAGCCAAAGACGCGCGCTGAATCAAGCAGACGTTCTGCGTGATCCGTCAGGCGAAAGACAGCGGGCCCCTTCGGCGTGTCGTACGCGCGGATGCCTTCGAACACAGCCGCGCCGTAATGAATGGCGGGGGTAAGCACGTGCATGGTCGCTTTTTCGTACGGCAAAAGTTCGCCGTTCATCCATATGAATTTCGATTCCATTCCCATGATAATTTCTCCTTTTGGTTTTGTAGTAGGGGCGGGGTAACCCCGCCCCTACGTGGTTATAAAATTTTTATAATTTCATCCGCCATCTGACGGGTCGTTAACTTGCCGCCAATGTCCGCGGTGCGCGCGCCAGCGGTGATCGTTTGCTCAACAGCTTTTTCAATTGCCGCTGCTTCTGCTTCCAACTTCAATGAATGACGTAATAACATTGCGGATGAGAGAATCGTTCCAGTTGGATTTGCGATTCCTTTGCCTGCGATGTCCGGCGCGGACCCGTGGATCGGTTCATACAACCCGACAGTGGCTTCTCCCAAACTGGCAGATGGCAGCATCCCCATTGATCCTGCCAAAACCGACGCCTCGTCCGTGAGGATGTCGCCGAACATATTCTCAGTGACAATCACATCCATCCACGCGGGTCCAGTGATCAGCCGCATGGACGCGGTATCCACCAGCGTATGTTCAAGCTCGATATCAGGATTCTCTTTTCCAACTTTAGTCGCGATCTGCCGCCATAATCGAGATGACTCTAACACGTTGGCCTTATCCACAGAAGTGACTTTCTTCTTGCGGCCTTTCGCCAAATTGAATGCCAGTTCCATCACGCGGCGGATTTCGTAATCATAATATTCAAGCGTATCGACAGCGCGCTCGCGGCCGTCTTTGATGTCGCGTCCCTTGGGCCAGCCGAAGTACAGACCGCCCGTGAGTTCGCGCACGACGAGAATATCCACGCCTTGCAATTTTTCAGGCTTGAGCGGAGACCATTCCATCAGCGCAGGATGCACTTTCACAGGGCGAAGATTTGCAAATACACCAAGACCTTTACGTAAAGCGAGAAGGCCGCGTTCAGGGCGATCTTTCGCCGTTGGGTCATCCCATTTCGGGCCACCCACTGCGCCGAGCAAAACCGCATCTGCTGATTGACAATCGGCGAGAGTTTCATCAGTCAAAGATGAACCATAAGCATCGATCGAACAGCCGCCCATTAAGCGCTCTTTGTATTCGAAGGTGTGATTATATTTACTGGCAATGAAATCCAGCACGCGCACGGCTTCGCCTACAACTTCAGGTCCGATGCCGTCGCCGGGGAGGAGGGTAATGTTTGCTTTCATGAATAATTCCTTATTTTGGAGTGCAACGGCTTGCCGTTGTACATGCGACAGCAAGCTGTCGCACTCCAGAGTCTCTAATGCGCCACCATCAGCCCATATTCAACAGAATCTGCCAGCGCGCGCCATGAGGCCTCGATGATGTTCGTGCTCGCGCCGACGGTGCTCCAGCGGCCAGTATCATTGCGTGTGTCAATCAACACGCGGGTGATGGCTTCTGTGCCGTGGTCTGAGTCCAGAATGCGGACTTTGTAATCAGATAAATGGAATTTTGCCACTTGCGGATAATAGCCAATCAGTGCTTTGCGTAAAGCATTGTCCATCGCGTTGACGGGGCCATTGCCTTCGGCGGCAGTATGCAGCAACTCACCCTGCACGCGGACTTTGACCATCGCTTCCGCGAAGATGCCGCGTCCCTGACGATGCTCAACGTTGACAAAAAAGTCAACAAGTTCGAAGGGGGCTTTGTAGCCGTATTCCTGGCGCTTCAACATCATGGTTACGGATGCTTCTGCTGCTTCAAAGGAGAATCCGCGCGCTTCGAGTTCTTTGACTTCGTTGAGCACACCGACCACTTCTTCACCTTCGACTTCAACGCCATGTTCCTCAGCTTTGCTCAACAAATTGCCACGGCCTGAAAGGTCAGAGACCACCACGCGCATTTTATTGCCGACAAGTTCAGGGGTGATGTGTTGGTACGATTGTGCGTTGCGCCTCATCGCAGCGACATGCACGCCGCCTTTATGCGCGAACGCAGATTTGCCCACGAATGGCAAATGGTCATCGGGCGTGATGTTGGCAACTTCCGCGACGAAATGCGAAAGGTCATACAGTTTGCTGATATTTCCATTGGGCAAACATTCATAACCCATCTTAAGTTCGAGGTCAGCCATGATGGAGACGAGGTTGGCATTGCCGCAGCGTTCTCCAACGCCATTGATCGTGCCTTGCACTTGAATTGCGCCTTCGCGCACCGCCATCAACGCATTGACCACAGCACACTCGCCGTCGTTATGAGTGTGGATCCCGAATGGGGTTTTTATAACCAGCTTCAAGTCACGAACGATGCGCTCTACTTCCCAGGGCAATGTTCCACCGTTGGTATCGCATAGGATGATGGTCTCCGCTCCGCCGCGAATCGCGGCTTGCAAAGTTTCCAACGCATAGGATGAATCCGCTTTGTAGCCATCGAAGAAATGTTCGGCATCATAAATGACTCGCTTGTTATTGGATTTGAGATACGCGACAGATTGTTCGATGATACGAAGATTATCTTCGGGCGTGGTTTGCAAAACTTCCTTTACGTGCAGAGTCCAGGTTTTGCCAAAGATGGTGCAAACTGGCGTATTGGAATCGAGCAGGGCTTTGATGTTGGCATCACCTTCGGGGCCGCCTTTCACGCGGCAGGTGGAGCCGAACGCCGCGATAAGCGCGTTCTTCCATTGCATGTCGCGCGCTCGCTCAAAGAATTCAACATCCTTCGGATTCGAACCAGGCCAGCCGCCTTCTATGAATGCCACACCGAAATCATCGAGATGCTGCGCAACGCGGACTTTGTCGTTGGCTGAAAGCGTGAAGCCTTCAGACTGCGTTCCGTCGCGGAGAGTTGTATCGTAGATTTGTATTTTTGTCATGGTTTCTCTTTTTTGACAATGGATGATTGGCCGTAGACCGTGAGTGCACCATCCATGGTCTGTGGTCTACGGTCTATTTTCAAAGGCAAAAATTTCTTTTTCAAATCCGAGGATGTAGCCAAGCTCATCCACGCCATTGAGCAAACAGGTTTTGTTGAACGGGTCGATCGGGAAATTCACTGTGCCATTCGGCAGGATAAGAGTCTGCGACGCAAGATCAACTGTGACTTCGGCATTCGGAATTTCTTCGACGAGGTCAAATAACATTTTGTGAGTCGATTCATCCACGATGATCGGAATGAGTCCATTCTTGAGAGAGTTATTGCGAAAGATATCTGCGAAGGATGTGGAAATGACCGCTTTGAATCCGAAACCAGTTAGCGCCCAGGGAGCGTGTTCACGGCTCGAACCGCAGCCGAAGTTGTCACCAGCCAATAGAATTTGTGCACCTTGTGAGTTGGGCTGGTTGAGGATGAAGTCTGCTTTGGGAGAGCCGTCAGCGTTATAACGCCAGTCAGCGAAGAGATTGTCACCCATGCCTTTTTTGTCGGTGGCTTTGAGAAAGCGCGCGGGGATGATCTGGTCTGTGTCAATGTCGTTGGCAGGCAGAGGGAGTACGCGGGAAGTTAATGTTGTGAATTGAGCCATAAGTTTTCCTTCTTTAAAAATTAGTTTATACTTATTTTCATCTCTTACATTTTCGTCCAAGGAGTGGACAATGGCGATCGTGTATCAAAACGATACTGCGGGAAAAATCTGTGCAAATCCTGATTGCGGGTGGAAACCTTTGACTGAGTTTCATCGACGCAGATTGCTAGGTATATCTGTCGGCGATGGCTACAAAGCTCGTTGTAAAGATTGTTTAAACGCTCAAGATCGAGCCAAATGGGCTTCTGACCCTGAAACACATCGCCAAAAAGCAACGCGATCGTGTTGCAAAAAAACAAGATCATATTCGCGAACTAAAACGTGCCCATCAAAAAGCACATCCTGAGAAATATGAGGAAGCGCTTCGTAAATATCGTGAAACGCACCGTGAGAATATAAACGCCAAAGCACGAGAACGTCGCCAAACGGACTTGGAACACTATCGCGAAATCGGTCGAAAGTCTCGTGACAAATACGCCGAGGAGCGCAATGCCTATCAACGAGAGTACGGAAAAGAAAATCGCGACAAATTAACATTATTCACAAATATTCGCCGCGCAAGAAAATTGGCAGCAGAAGGCTCTCACACAGATAAGGAATGGCAATCCTTGAAAGCATTCTATGATTACAAATGCCTATGCTGTGGAAAACGAGAACCTGAAATTCGGTTAACTCGCGACCATGTTATTCCTTTAACCAAGGGTGGCACAGATTCAATTGATAATGTTCAACCGTTATGTGCTCGTTGTAACAGTAAAAAGAACAACAAGCAAATTGACTATCGTTAAAGTTATTCTAAGATAGTGCGAGGGTCAGTTACTACACCATTTATCGCCGTGGCAGCAGCAGTAACTGGACTAACTAAGAAAGTACGCGAACCTTTTCCCTGACGGCCTTCAAAATTGCGATTGCTTGTAGAGACTGCGTATTGTCCAGAAGGAACGAAGTCCCCGTTCATGCTAATGCATAACGAGCAGCCTGCTTCACGCCATTCTGCGCCAGCTTCTTTAAATATCTTATCGAGGCCTTCCTGCTCTGCCTGCTTTTTCACATCTTGCGAACCGGGGACAATCATAAGGCGAAGTCCTTCAGCAACTTTATTTCCTTTGAGCATTGCAGCGGCGAGTCGCAAGTCAGAGATGCGCGAGTTGGTACAGCTTCCGATGAAAACCACATCCACTTTTTTGCCGAGCAGGGATTGACCAGCTTCAAGTCCCATGTAGATCAATGCTTTTTCGAAGGCGGCTTTTTGGGAAGGTTCAGTAAATGATTCTATAGTGGGCACTCGATCCGTGATCTTCATACCCATGCCGGGATTTGTGCCGTAGGTGATCATCGGCTCAAGTTCGGAGGCTTCAAGTGTGATGGACTTGTCATAGGTTGCGCCTTCGTCACTCGGTAATGTTTTCCAGTACGCAACAGCCTTGTCCCAATCCGCGCCTTTGGGGGATGCTTCGCGGCCTTTGAGATATTCAAAGGTCACTTCATCGGGAGCGATCATACCCGCGCGCGCGCCGCCTTCAATAGACATGTTGCAGATGGTCATGCGCTGTTCCATTGTCAAGCCGCGGATGGCTTCGCCTGTGAATTCAAAGACGTGCCCCGTCCCCCCGCCGACGCCGATCCGGGCGATCAAGGCGAGAATAATATCCTTGGCGGAAACGCCTTGTGACAATGTCCCATTCACGCGGACTTCGTAAGTCTTTGGTTTATTTTGAAGCAAACATTGAGTCGCGAGAACATGCTCGACTTCAGAGGTGCCGATGCCGAAAGCCAGCGCACCGAACGCGCCGTGTGTGGCGGTGTGACTGTCGCCGCAGACGATGGTCATGCCGGGTTGGGTGCGGCCAAGTTCAGGTCCGATGACATGCACAATCCCGCGGTGCGGACTGGTCATGCCGTGCAGTGTGATTCCAAATTCAGCGGCGTTGGTTTCCATCTGCTTGATCTGCGCGGCGGCCATTGCATCGGCGATGGGCACATCGATGGGAGTCGTCGGGATGGAATGATCCATGGTGGCGAGAGTTTTTTCAGGGCGGCGAACTTTCAGTCCGCGCTGACGCAGGCCCGTGAAGGCTTGCGGGGAAGTGACTTCATGCACGAGATGCAAGTCAATGTAAAGGACTGCGGGGGATTCATGCTGTTCTGCAACAACGTGCGATTCCCAAATTTTGTCAAAGAGAGTTTTAGGCATATTTTGATTTACGATTTACGATGAGTAAGATTCGCTATTAGCGGAATCATCTGCCGCTTGAGTAGAAGCGGGCTCGGGCGTGGAAAAGAATCCGCTTGTGTCCCAGCCAGAGGGAATGGTCTGCGGTTCGGGGAACGGGTTGTATGCCGAGGAGTAGACAATGTCCTGATCTTCGTCTTGAGTGGTCATGGTAATTTCTCCTTTTTTTAGCTACACCGTTGGTTGAGTAGGGCGAAGATTTTCTCGCCCGTATCGAAACCAACAGATTACAAAAAATTTTTTGTAATGGTAGTTTTCTCATTCACTGGTGGTTTCGATACGCTGCTTCGCAGCTACTCAACCACCGGGTTTTATGGCTATCCAAGCATGACGCCAAAATCATTATGCACGGGCTGCACGCCTTCAGTTTTAGCGATGATCAATTTATTGAGCGCGTTGATATACGCCTTTGCGCTGGCGACGATGATATCCATATCCGCGCCATGACCGCCATAGACGCGTGCATATTCAAGTTCACTTTGCGCATCCATTTTTGTGTCACCGCTGTTGTCGCTTTGTATGCGGACAGTCACTTCGCCGAGTGCGTCAATACCTTCAGTGATGGCGTGAATATTGAACTCAAGAAGTTTGCACGGTGTTTTGACAATTGCATCAATGGCTTTGTAAGCCGCGTCGACGGGGCCAGTGCCCATCGAAGCGAAGTTGTAAACGGTGCGGTCAGGTCCGCGCAAACGGACGGTGGCGGTGGGCATGCCGAGCGTTCCGCATGAAACCTGCAAGCCTTCAAGATAATACACATCACGCGGACGATAGAATTCGTCGGCGATCACAGCTTCGAGATCGGCGTCAGTAATAACCTTCTTGCGGTCGGCCAATTCTTTAAAACGTATAAATGCTTTATCGAGTTCCGCTTCGTCGAGTGAATGTCCCATGATGGCGAGACGCGCCCGCAATGCAGCGCGACCAGAATGTTTACCCATCACCAAAGTAGTTTGATTGACGCCAACATCCTCAGGGCGCATGATCTCATACGTAGTCTGATGCTTAAGCATTCCATCCTGATGAATTCCCGCTTCATGCGCGAACGCATTTGCGCCGACAATGGCTTTGTTCGGCTGAACAACAATACCCGTGTAATTGCTGACCAGTTTGCTGACGCGCGAAAGCTGCTGCGTTTCAATTCCCGTTTCAAGATTGAAAACAGGATGGCGGGTCTTGAGCGCCATCACAACTTCTTCGAGCGATGTATTGCCTGCGCGTTCGCCAATGCCATTGATGGTCACTTCAGCCTGACGCGCGCCCGCCTGAATTCCAGCGAGAGCATTCGCGGTTGCCATACCAAGATCATCATGGCAATGCACAGAAACGGTAATGCCATCGTGCATGCCGGGCGTGTGCTTGATAACACCATCGATCAATTTGAAATATTCATCGGGAGTGGTGTAGCCGACCGTATCGGGAATGTTGAGCGTTGTCGCGCCAGAATTGATCGCTTCGCCCAAAACAACATATAAAAACTCAGGGTCAGAGCGCCCCGCATCTTCGGGACTAAACTCAACGTCCGCGCATAAAGTCCGCGCATACGCGACCATCTCTGAAACACGCTGCACCACTTCTTCAGGATCCATCTTGAGTTTATGCTTCATATGGATCGATGACGTAGCGAGGAAGGTATGAATGCGCGGTTTCTGCGCATCTTTGACAGCCTCCCAGGCTTTATCGATATCGGATTTATTTGCGCGCGCCAGGCCTGTGATGGTGGGGACTTTCGCATCAGGCTCCGCTTTGGGCGGGTTGCCTACTTCGACAGCGATTCGTCTGACAGCTTCCAGATCGTCCGGCGAAGCGGCAGGAAATCCCGCTTCGATAATGTCCACACCCATACGCGCCAGCGAACGAGCAACTTCCAGCTTCTCAGCAGAGGTCATCGTCGCGCCAGGTGACTGTTCGCCATCGCGCAGAGTGGTGTCGAAAATTTTCACATAATTACTCATAAAAATATATCTCCTCACTCACCCCTTGCCCCTCCGAAACAGAGAGGGGTTGGGCTGAGGGAAAAATTACTTCTTCCAATTCTCAGGTCGTAATGAACGGACCGCCGCGCCAGCCTGCCACATTTCAGAATCATGGAAGGCGGCTAATTCTTCTTCCAATTTTTCTCGATAATCATCGCGGCTGTTGGCTTCGAGTGTGATGCGGGCTTCGTTGCCAGTGACCACGGATTCATAGAGCGCGTCAAACACAGGCGCAACCGCATCGCGAAAACGCGGATGCCAATCCAATGCGCCGCGTTGAGCGGTGGTGGAACAATTTGCATACATAAAGTCCATGCCGTTCTCGCCGACGAGACGGATCAGAGATTGTGTCAACTCTTCAACAGTTTCGTTAAAGGCTTCGGAAGGAGAATGTCCATGCTTGCGGAGGACGTTGTACTGCGCCTCCATCACCCCAGAGAGTGCGCCGATGAGAACACCGCGCTCACCTGTCAGATCGCTGTAGACTTCATTCTTAAATGTGGTTGGGAATAAATATCCCGCGCCGATGGCGATGCCCAAAGCAATGGCGCGTTCATTCGCGCGGCCCGTATGATCTTGATGAACTGCGTAACTGGCGTTGATTCCGCTGCCCGCTAAAAAGTTGCGGCGGACACTTGTGCCCGAACCTTTCGGCGCGACGAGAGCCACATCCACATGCGGAGGAGGGATAACGCCTGTGTCATCTTTGAATGTGACAGAGAAGCCGTGCGAGAAGTACAACATGTCGCCTTCGTTCAAACATTCAACGATCTTCGGCCACTGTGAGCGTTGACCTGCGTCTGAGAGCAAGTACTGAATGACAGTTCCTTTTTCCGCGGCTTCTTCAACATTAAATAAAGTTTTGCCAGGCACCCAGCCATCAGCAATAGCTTTGTTCCAATTTTTCGTTCCTTCGCGTTGACCAACGATCACGTTGATGCCGTTGTCACGCATGTTCATCGCCTGCGCGGGTCCCTGCACGCCATAGCCAACAACAGCCACAACTTCATTCTTCAAGACTTCACGTGCCTTGTCGAGCGAAAATTCCTCGCGAGTCACCACATCTTCCACTGTGCCACCAAAATTAATTTTTGCCATGATCTCTAATCTCCTTAGGATTTTTTATTATCTTTTAGATTTGAATAATTACAAAAGACCGTAGTCGATGGACCGTATCATTGCCAAGTCCACCGTCCACGGTTGGCTATTTACGGCGCCATTTCCGCCATATCTTCATATTCATTCTCGTATCTGTTTCCAACCGCGCCTTGCTGTACACGGCGGACACCATCATTGACTCCGCGCGTCATGGAGACTTGACCCGTGCGTACCATTTCAACGATGCCGGTCGGGCGCAGAAGTTCGATCATGCCTTCAATCTTATCTTCGGTGCCGGTGATCTCAACGATCACGGAATCAGCTGCCACGTCCACGATTCTGGCGCGGAAGATTTCAGCGAGGCTGTTGACTTCGGCACGTTTTTCAGGGCCGACCATCACCTTGATCAGAGCCAGATCACGGGTCACAGAAGGTTGATGCGTGACATCCTGCACATCGATTACGTTGACCAGTTTGTAGAGATTCGCTTCTATCTTGTGCGCGTCATAATCCCCGTTGGGACAATCCACCACGACGGTCATGCGCGAGATTTCAGGTTTCTCAGTGCGCCCGACGGCCAGAGACTCGATGTTGAAATTGCGGCGCCGAAATAATGAAGCCACACGGTTCAAGACGCCAGGTTTGTTTTCTACTAAAGCAATGAATGTGTATAACATTTGATTCTCCTTTTACCCTCATCCCTGCTCTTCCCTCGTGGGGAAGGGAGTCCCATCTCCTTTTGGGAGAGGACTCGAGTGAGAGAATTTTTCTTTACGCCTTCGCAGGCCTCTGTAACATATGATCCAATGCCGCACCTGCGGGAACCATCGGATAGACCGCATCTTCCTGCTCCACGCGGAACTCGATCACTGTCGGGCCTGTGATGCTGCGTGCCCACGCGATGGCTTCATCCACTTCTTCGCGTTTGGTGACTCGTCTTGCAGGGACTCCGTGCGCTTCGGCAAGTTTCACAAAATCAGGTGAGAGCATGTTGACAGCAGAGTAACGCTTCTCAAAGAAGAACTCCTGCCATTGCCGCACCATGCCGAGGAAACTATTGTTCATGATCGCGACTTTCACATTCGCCTGCTCTTGCACAGCAGTGGTCAATTCCGCGGCGGTCATTTGAAAACCACCGTCGCCGGCGATTGCCCAAATCTCCTGATCCTTGTGCGCGAACCACGCGCCGATCGCAGATGGCAGACCAAACCCCATCGTGCCCGCGCCGCCAGAGGTGAGCCAGCGATTCGGTTTATCCAACGCGTAATATTGCGCGGTCCACATTTGATGTTGACCAACGTCTGTGGTCATGATCGCGCCGCCGCCGGTCGCCTTCCAAATATCGGAGATCAGATGTGGCACATATAATTTGCCATCATCAGGCCAGTTCATAATATCGCGCGTATCAGCTTCGGCTTTCCAGTCGCTGATCTCTTTCAACCATTCATCGTGATCGTATTCATCCACCATCGGAACAAGGTCGGTCAATATGGTTTTCAGATCGCCAACCAATGGGACATCCACGGCTACATTCTTGTGGACTTCGGATGGGTCAATTTCAATATGAATTTTCTTTGCGCGCGGAGCGTAGGTCTTCAATGTTCCGGTCACGCGGTCATCAAAGCGCATACCAAAAGCAAGGATGAGATCGGAGTTTTGAATCGCCATGTTGGTATGGACTTCGCCATGCATACCCATCATGCCGAGACTTAGGTCATGCGAAGCAGGGAATGCGCCGAGTCCAAGCAATGTGCTTGCCACGGGTGTTTGAGTCTTCACCGCAAAGTTCATCAAAATTTCTTCGGCCTTGGAAGCCAGCACGCCATGTCCGCATAAGATGATCGGGCGCTGCGCCTTTTCAATTAGTTTCACCGCATGGTCGAGTAAATCTTTTTGTGCATGTGCAACTGGTTTATAACCGGCAAGTTTTACTTCCTCGGGATATACAAACTCACACTGCTCCACCTGCGCGTTCTTGCAGATGTCGATCAACACGGGGCCGGGGCGTCCGCTACGAGCGATATAAAATGCTTCGCGCACAACTTCTGCAATTTCATCGGCACGTGTTATGAGGTAATTATGTTTGGTGATCGGCAAAGTAATACCAGTCACATCCACTTCTTGAAACGCGTCGCCGCCAATCAGGTGCGCGGCTACCTGCCCTGTAATAAAAACTACCGGCACAGAATCCATCATCGCCGTGGCAATGCCCGTGATGAGATTTGTCGCACCGGGTCCCGATGTCGCCATCGCCACGCCGACCCTGCCCGACGCACGCGCGTATCCGTCAGCCATGTGCGCCCCACCCTGCTCATGACGCACCAACACATGATGAATGGGATAACTTAACATCGCATCATAGATCGGCATGTTCGCCCCGCCCGGATACCCGAAGACCACTTCCACGCCTTCGCGCACCACACATTCCCACATTATTTCAGCACCTGTTTTTTTCATTTGCTCTCCTTGATGTAGACCATTGACCGTTGACCGTAGACCGTAAGGTCTGTCGTCTATAGTCCACCGTCTATAGATAATATCGCGCCTGTATCTGCGCTTGTTACAAAATATGAATATCGCTTTAACCATTTAGATGTGGTTGCAGATCTGAATGGAGGTAGCGCTTCAAGCCGACTCTGGATCTCCGCATCGCTCAACTTGACGTTGATGCTGCGTGCCATCAAATCAATTTGGATTACATCCCCGGCCTTGAGCGCCGCAATCGGGCCACCCGCGGCAGCTTCCGGCGAGACGTGACCGATACACGCGCCGCGAGTCCCTCCGCTGAAACGACCATCAGTGATGAGCGCGACTTTATCTCCGAGTCCCTGCCCCATGATCGCTGATGTGGGCGATAACATTTCTTGCATACCGGGTCCACCTTTGGGTCCTTCGTAACGCACTACAACGCAATCGCCAGCTTTGACTTTGCCCGCCAGAATTCCAGCCATTGCATCATCCTGTGATTCAAAGATGACTGCGGGGCCTTCAAATTTCATCATGGATTGACTGACGCCACCGACTTTCACGACAGAGCCTTTGGGCGCGAGGTTGCCAAATAAAATAGACAAGCCGCCACGTTTGGAATACGCATTTTCATATTTATGAATTACTTCTTCGTCTTTGATCTCACAGCCTTTAATCGATTCCCCCAAAGTCTTCCCGGTGACCGTCATGCGGTCAAAATGTAACATGCCTGTTCCCCGTTGGACTTCGTTCAAGATGGCAGGGATGCCGCCTGCGCGGTGAACATCTTCCATGTGCCATTTGCCGGCAGGACTCACTTTGCAAATATGCGGCACCTTGTCTGCGACTGAGTTGATTCGTTCCAGTGGATAATTCACGTTCGCTTCGTTGGCCAATGCCAACGTGTGCAGCACCGTGTTCGATGAGCCACCCATTGCCATGTCCAGCGCGAATGCGTCATCGATCGCTTCGGCGGTGACAATGTCGCGCGGTTTGATATCACGTTCGATCAGAGACATTATTTGCGCGGCGGCTTGCTGCGCCAATGCTTCACGTTCGGGAGTCTTCGCCAGTGCCGATCCGTTATAGGGCAGAGCGAGACCGAGCACTTCCATCAGACAGTTCATGGAGTTGGCGGTGAACATGCCAGAGCACGAACCACAGGAAGGACAGGCAAATTTTTCCAAAATGGATAAACGCTTCTCGTCAATTTTCCCCGCTGAAAATGCACCAACTCCTTCGAAGACAGAGATCAAGTCAATTGTTTCCCCGTCAGGAGTGACGCCCGCTTTCATTGGTCCACCAGAGACAAAAATGGTGGGTACGTTGACGCGCATCGCTGCCAGCAGCATGCCAGGCACTATTTTGTCGCAGTTGGGAATGCAGACCATGGCGTCGAATCTATGAGCTTCGATCATGGTCTCGACGCAGTCAGCAATTAGTTCACGCGAAGGAAGCGAGTACTTCATCCCCATGTGACCCATCGCGATGCCGTCATCCACGCCGATGGTGTTGAACTCGAACGGGACCCCGCCCGCCGCGCGGACAGCATCCTTTACCAGTTTGCCGAAATCCTGCAAATGCACATGCCCGGGGACAATATCCACATAAGAATTAACAATGGCAACAAAGGGTTTCTTGAAATCATCATCCTGCAAACCAGTGGCGCGTAACAATGCGCGATGCGGCGCTTTCTCATAACCTTTTTTTACTGTGTCTGAACGCATGCTGCTCCTTTTGAGACTCCCTTCTCCTGAAAAGAGCGGGGTTGGGGATGAGGTTTAGATAAAAAAAGAGCCGCCCGTGGTTAGGGCGGCTCTTCGTACTTACTCAGTGATTTACTTTACTCTCACCGCTGCCATCCTAACCGAAAATTGATCCTTTATAATAAGGACCGCAAGGACGACTACAATAATCGAGAGGCTGAACAATGATATATTCATGGGCTTGTGATTTCGCACGATTATAGGCGGATTTGAAAATCCGTCAAGGGGCAAATCAAGATTTGTTAGCCCAAAGTAGAAACGTCCCTTTTCGCCAAAGTTAAAATGTCCCCTTCGGAGGACGCGAAAATGGAGCTACTACAAATGAGTACAAAAGAAATTAGCAGGCTGGAAGTGATGCAAAAGTTATTAGAGAAACGAATGAGCCAAAAGGAAGCAGGAACAATCTTGCATCTGAGTACGCGGCAAATAAAAAGGCTACTGAGGAAGTATAAAAAACAAGGTGCGGTTGGGCTGACCTCAAAACATCGTGGGCGAAAAAGTAATCATCAGTTATCGGAAGAAGTGAAGAAAAAGAGTTTGGATTTACTGAAAACAAAATGCCAAGGCTTTGGACCAACGTTGGCGCATGAGAAGCTGGTAGAAAAAGATAAGCTGCAGCTTTCTGTGGAAAGCGTGCGGAAGATGATGATCGCGGAAGACTTGTGGAAAGCGCGCAAACTGAAAAAGATCGTGACACATCAACTGCGTGAACGGCGTGCCTGTTTTGGTGAGCTGGTGCAAATTGATGGGTCGCCGCATGATTGGTTTGAAGGGCGAGCCAATCCCTGTGTGTTGCTAGTTTTTATAGATGATGCAACGGGAAAATTATTGCAGTTACAATTTGTGGACAGCGAGAGTTTTTTCAGTTACTCTCAGGCAGCTGCGGGTTATTTCAAGCGCTACGGGAAGCCAGCAGCGTTCTACAGCGACAAACACGGTATTTTTCGAGTAAATATGCCCAGCACAGGCAAAAGCGATGCCTTGACCCAGTTTGGACGTGCAATGCAAGAACTGGATATTCAGATTATTTGTGCCAATACGCCGCAAGCCAAAGGACGCGTGGAACGTGTCAATCAAACCTTGCAAGACCGCTTACCCAAGGAAATGCGTTTGCTGAGCATTTGTAACCGCGAAGCGGGCAATTCTTATCTGCCTGAATTTATAGATGATTTTAACAAACGTTTCGCAGAAGAACCAAGAAGTTCGGTCGATGCCCACCGCAAACTTACCACTCAGGATGATCTTGTGCGTACTTTGACCTGGCAGGAAACTCGCACGGTTTCAAAAAACTTAATTGTTCAATTTGAAAATGTGGTGTATCAAATTCAAACCGAGCGTCCTACCTATGCCTTGCGAAATGCAATCATCACAGTTTGTGCCGATGCCCAGCATAACATCACGCTACTTTACAATGGCAAGTCTTTGCCCTACGTTATTTTTCATACACAGCCAAAACAATCTGAGGTAGTTCTTGCAAAAGATCTCAACCAGACCATCCAGAAAAAATTACACAAGCCTGCGTCCGATCACCCCTGGTGCTCTTACCCGCTTTCGCCAAAGTAGAAGTGTCCCCGCCGCGGCCGCG
>CAIWRB010000156.1 GCA_903914955.1 uncultured Chloroflexota bacterium
CCTAACCTCTTCTCAGCGTAACCGGTCTAGTGGATTGGATTTTCTTTCTGAGATTGTGGCCCCAGTTAGCTTGCTCCCCACCAGACCGGTACGTTGCGCCTCGTTCGTTTTCCTGTTTGTGTTCAGTCAATTGAGGAGGCCGCTCTAATTATGCCACGTTTTGGTGGATGGGGTTTTTGTGCCTTCCCATATTCCATCACCAATTTATCTTTCGTTACCCTTCGTTCATCCTTGTTTTTTTGCTCCCAGAAAATCGGTTCGTCATTGCTGCTTCAATATTATTCCACTTGCCCAAAAAACAAAACACAAATATAATAACGGCCTAGTTAAGGCATACGATCGGATAATTTTTCCATCTTAAGCTGGTACATTCAGTTGGCTGATATAGGTTATACATGCGGGAGTCGCCAAGTGGTAAGGCATCAGCCTTCCAAGCTGATATTCGTGGGTTCGAATCCCATCTCCCGCTCTAAACATTAGCTCCCGTCTTCAGGGTAACGCAACCTGAACACGGGAGTTGATCATTTTTATAATCTGGCGGTCTCTACTCAACCTACGCATAATTGACATAAAGTATCAGTCCCTATTTTATGGATAGTCGTCTGGTTTTCTATTGTCTTCTTCATTTTCTTAATACGTATAAGAAACAAATTACACTAAAACGGAAAAAATTGACTATAATTGCGCAGTCATATCCGGGCCCGTGGCGCAGCGGTTAGCGCAGGCGACTCATAATCGCTTGGTCGCAGGTTCGAATCCTGCCGGGCCCACAAGATAATTTAGTAGCTGACCCCATCGAGGGATAGTATTCGAATCCTGCCGGGGCACAACATCATACTCCTATTAATGAATCTTTCCCAGAAACTACTTACATTGTTAATAATGATCTTAGCCGCCTGTAGCAATGTCCCTGTTGCAGAGCCAGTTGCCACGCCAACGAAGGGAGGGATCAAATTCAAGAATACAGTGGTTAGCCTGACCTTTGATGATGGCGACGCGGACAATTACACTGTGCGCCCCGTTCTCGCGCAAAATAATTTACACGCCACGTTTTATATCGTAAGCGGATTTACAAATACCAATGGATATATGACGAGTGATCAATTGCGCAGTTTGTATAGTGATGGCAATGAAATTGGCGGGCATACAGTCAACCACACAAAACTTACAAAAGAAAATGATGATAACTTGATAAAGAGTGAAATCTGCCGGGATCGTTCAAATCTTATGGCCTATGGGTTTGAAGTCACATCTTTCGCTTATCCCTATGGATATTACGATGAGCGTGTAAAACAAGCTGTTCATGATTGTGGATATAACAATGCGCGAGTTGTGTCGGGTGGCCTGAATACGATCCCGCCAAACGACGCTTATACCCTGCCAGCATTGCCATACATTATGAGCGATACCAAGTTTGCCAAAATGTCACGTTATGTAAAAGACGTTGAAAATGAAGGCGGGGGATGGGCGATCTTTATTTTCCATCATGTATGTGACGGTTGTGATAAATTTGCAGTTGATCTTTATACCTTTACCAAATTTTCAAACTGGCTTGGAACTCAACAAGCGAACAACGGTTTGATCATAAAAACAATTGACGAAGTAATTGGGGGCGAAGTAAAGCCTCCAGTTATCCCATAAAAAAATGACAGGTTTGTCCTGTCATTTTTTTACTTTAATTGTTCCAACAATTTTTCGTAAATCCCTGGTGCTGCGGCAAGGATGGATTGCGGAGCGGATATGTAATCTGGTTTCCCATTTGTCGCAGTGACGCGCGCTCCGCCTTCTTCAGCGATGAGGCCTGCGGCGGCAATATCCCAGGGTTTGAGAGTCAACTCCCAAAAGCCATCGAAGCGGCCTGCGGCGACGTAGCAACCGTCGAGCGCGGCTGAACCGAGCCGGCGCACACCTTGAGTCATCTTGGCGAGTTTTTCAAAATTCCTGAAATTATCCTTTTCTGTATCCCATGTATCATACGGAAAGCCTGTCACCAGTAAACTCTTTTGCAATTCCGTCGTGACGGAAGCATGAATTGAATTGCTGTTCAAAAACGCGCCCTGGCCACGTTCGGCTAAAAACATTTCATCGCGCAGTGGATCATATACTCCGCCAAGTTTTACAATCCCATCAACCGCGTATGCGATGGATACACAAAAGACCGGGATATGATGTGAGTAATTCACGGTCCCATCCAGCGGATCAATGTACCAAAGGCCTTCGCTGCCGCCTTTTATTTCTCCGCTTTCTTCAGCAAGAATGTGACTGTCTGGAAAATGGGTTTGAATTTCTTTTATCAAAAAAAGTTCTGAAGCGTGATCTGTTTCTGTGACGAGATCAATTACGCCTTTATAGCTGATTTGATGTTCCGTGTTATATCCATCACGCAAGATGGACCCTGCGCCGCGCGCGAGTCGTTCAATATCTGAAAGAGTTGGTTTCATAATTTTCCGCTCCAAATACGGCGACCCAATGCAGACAGGGCAAATTCTACAGCGAGAACCGCTGTCCGATTTTGCCCATCAAGGATCGGGTTGACTTCGACAAGATCCATCCCGATCAATTTGCCGGTTTCGGCGATCAATTCACAAGCCAGATGAGTCTCGCGCTGAGAGAGTCCCGCCGCGACGGGAGTTCCAACACCGGGCGCATGTTCAGGGTCGAGCGCATCCAGATCAAGGGAAAGATAAATACCATCCACATCGCGGCTGACACGCTCAATGGCTCTCTCAACAACCGAGACCATACCGTACCGATCGATCTGCTCCATGCTCATCACCATCGCGCCTGCTTTGCTCAGATTTTCTTTTTCACCAGAGTCAAGATCACGCGCGCCGATGATGGCTATCTTCGACGGGTCGATCACTGGAATCGTCTCGTCCCATAATTGCACGAGACTTTTATCACCCAGCCCCGCGAGTACAGCCAGCGACATACCATGGATGTTTCCAGAAGGCGTGGTTTCTGCAGTATTAAAATCCGCGTGAGCATCAATCCAAATGACACCGATCTTTTTATTGCGCGCCGCTCCGCGCACAGAGCCGATCGACAGGCTGTGATCTCCACCGAGCACAAGCGGAAAATTTTTCGCCTGCACAGATGTAGCAACCGCGCCCGCTATGCGCCGCGATACCGGAATAATGCAATCTATATATTTTAAATTTGGATTTTTGACCTTGCACATTTCAGCAATGGGAACTTCCACATTACCTTCATCGCGCACATCATAACCAAGCTCTTCCAATTTTTTTTGTAAATGTGAATAGCGGATCGCGCTGGGTCCCATGTCTACACCGCGGCGGTCTGCGCCGAGATCAATGGGAACACCGATAATATCAATTTGCATTTTTTCTCCTTAAGCCGTTCGATAATAACCCACATCCACGGAATACACACGTCCGCGTTTGATGACTTGCTTAACCAGATTTGTCCCATAGCGATAACCAAGCTGGCGATAATCTGACACTGACAGGATAAGCATGTCTGCAAGTTTTCCCACTTCGATGGAACCGATCGAATCTGCCCTGCGAATTGCGTGGGCAGAATTGATAGTGGCGGCGGCGATGGCTTCTGCTGGCGTCAACTTCATGGCTCGGCAAGCCAGGGCGATCACAAACTGCATCGACTCATTCCATGTCGTTCCAGGATTGCAGTCTGTCGCAAGTGCAAACAATGCGTTTGCTTCAATAATTTTTCTGGCGGGAGTGTAATCTTTTTCAGCAAGTCCAAATGGCGTACATGGAAGTGATACTGCCACCGTATCTGATTTCGCCAGCGCTTGAATATCCGCGTCGGAAATCCGCACCAAATGATCCGCAGAGGCCGCGCCTAATTCTGCCGCGAGAGCTGCGCCGCCGAGATTGTCAAATTCGTCCGCGTGGATCTTGAGCGGGAATCCCAGCGTCCCAGCCTTGGTCAAGATTTGACGCGACTGCTCCAGATCAAAAGCTTTCGTTTCGCAGAAGACATCCACGAAGGGCAGAGGCAGGCGCGGGGCGTGAGTCTCCCACCATTCTTTTAACATCGGCAGCATGGTGTTCGTAACTTCGTCTGTATAGCCTTGCGGATCACCTTTGAATTCGGGAGCGATGGCGTGCGCGCCTAAAAAAGTAATGGCGAGATCAAGCGGACTTTCGTCATCCAACGCGAGCAAGGCTTTAAGCAAACGCAATTCAGTGGATGTTTGCAAACCGTAGCCAGTTTTAGCCTCGGCAGTGGTTGTGCCGTGGGCAAACATTTTCAAGAGACGTGGACGAGTCTGCGCTATGAGCATTTCCATGCTGGCAGTACGCGTGGCTTTGACAGTTGAAATAATTCCGCCGCCCGCCGCAAGGATATCGAGGTAGGCTATGCCGCCCATCTTCATCTCGAATTCATTGGCGCGGTCACCTGCCCAAATAAGGTGTGTGTGCGGATCGACGAATCCGGGCATGAGAACGCATTGACCGGCGTCGAGTGTCGGTTCATCGGGATATGCGTTCTTAAATTCGGCCGTGGTGCCGACTGCGAAAATTTTTTCATCGCGCACAATGACTGCGCCGTTTTCGATGATGCCCAATGTGCCGAGGGATTGTCCGCGTTGTGGGCCGCCTGCCATAGTTAGGAGTTGTGAAGCAGAGTGAATGAGCATGTTGTCACCAACCTTTATTGTGTTTGGTAAGTGATATTTAACCACAGAAAGTCTCTGCAAGGGGATATTAGCGTGCGGAGTTTCTCGCCCCTTTATTTCTGTGCACTTAACAGAGTTGATAAGCGCGCAGAAGCAATATTCCTGTACCTTTCAGGTACAATGGAACTATCTTAGGAGGCCTTCCTGAGAAATCCACTAGAAAGGAGATACTTTCCCATGTTATTTTCACCCAAAGAAAAAGGCCAGGGTCTTGTTGAATATGCGCTGATTCTTGTTTTAGTTGCCATTGTTGTTATTGCGGCTTTGATGATTTTAGGCCCAATTATCGGCAACGTCTTCAGCAAAATCAACTCCAGCCTCGTCTCATTTTAATTTATTCCATTGACCGTGTAATTTTCCTGTTTTTAGTAGTGAATGCCGTGAATTATTTGGGTGTTATGTATTGAATTTCATCCCAGATCACGGCATTCTATTTTTTAAGAGCTGATCGATTTGTATTGTTTTATATTTCTGAAAGGCTATCATTTTTGATAAGAAAATGCCCATTGCGCACTTGTTTTTTATAAAGTTTCATGTACAATAAAGCTACTCTTAGGAGACCTTCCTGAGAAATCTAATAAGAAAGGAGATTACACACAATGTTATTTTCACCCAAAGAAAAAGGTCAGGGTCTTGTTGAATATGCTCTAATCCTCGTTTTAGTTGCCATCGTCGTTATCGCGGCCCTTATGATTCTCGGCCCGATCATCGGCAATGTCTTCAGCAAAATCAACTCCAGCCTTGGCGCCGTGTAATTCACGGTACGGATTTGAAAAAAAAACTTCGTCGAAAGGCGAAGTTTTTTTTATTTTTAAACAAAAAGTTTATCCCTTTTGCAACCGGCGCAGGGCTAAAAGCGCCGCGATATTAAAAATCACAGCAGTTAATGCTACAAAAGTGAAACCAAACTGTTGATATATGATCGCCGCCAGAAACGCTCCTAAAGCGCGTCCAATTGAATGACCTGCAACATTCATGGACAATATCGTGGCTCGCGCTGATGGGAGGAGCTCTGTCATCAATGGAATATGACTTACCATGACATATTCAAAGGTTATATAAAACAAAAATAGTCCGATCAGTGCGCCGGCCTGTGTGTGTCCAATGATCGGCAACAGGATCGATGCCAATGCGTTGCCCACCAAGCCAATCGCCAGCGCGAGCGGTTTGCCGAGTCTGTCTGTGGTGAAGGCAACCAATCCCTCTCCGCTTAATTCTGAAATGCCGATCACAGCAGATGCGCCCGCCAGAGCGGCGATCTTCAATCCAAAAGAATCTTCCAACCAAACGCCAAAAATAATATTGACCAGTTCATTGCCCGCGCTTGCCCATAAAGCAATTGATATGCCGGCCAATGCGGGTTTGGATGAAAAAACTGCAAGAATTCCAGCCCGTGAGTTTAATGCTGGTTCGTGGTGCGTGTCTGTATGCGGGATTATGCGCCAAATTATTATGAAAATGAAAAACCCAAGCACAGTCAATACGGGAAAGGGTGCAGACCAGCCAAACTTTGCGATAAGCAATCCCATCACTGGCACGCCAATAATAAATGACATGGACCACGCGATTTCTGTAACGGCCAAAGCTGTACCGCGCTGCGCATAAGGAATGCGGTCACCGAAATACGCCTGCATGGATGGGTCGAATAAGAATTTCCCAATAATGGCAAAAATGAGCGCAATGGCGAGAGTCGAGATATTTGGATAGATGGCTACTAACCCCACGCCAAGTGTAAAGAATATGATGCCGAGCAGCATGCCAAATTTACGGCCCCGTCGATCTGCCAAGGGAGCAAATAATGGACTCGTCAAACCGGTCAACGAACGGGCAGTCATCAGCAGAGACATGGTGGAAATATCGACGCCAAGTCCGCGCGCGAAAATGGGCAGAAATGGATACACCATCCTGTGGGCCGTATTCAGGATGGTGCGCAGGAACATAAAGGTGATCAGTTGAAAGCGGATTCGCAATTTGATTATTCTTTTTTAGGCTGTAAGTCAAGAAAGAAGCGTGTCAGGAAATATCCCGCGACCCATGCAAGAATATTCAACCCGACGAAGAAAAGTATGATATTCCACAAACCAGAATTAAATATTGGCGATGGGGGGGGATGCATTACGTTTTGAGCTGATGAAAAGACCACGCGCAATGTAATAATGTAAAGAATATTCGCCAATGATGTCAACCAGGAAATATTGAAAAGCCATAAACCTAATTGAAGTAAAACGCCTGTCACAGCGAAGATGATTGCAAGGCGAAAACGCGGTTCAGCAAGGAAGAGGCCGTTCCAGTTGGCTTGCATTGCAAAGAGCGAAAGCGGAAGATAGGTTAGCCAGAAGACAATGCCTGTGCGCCCAAGACCGGCTGACCAGGCATGGAAAATATCTTTGCGCAGGATCAGTCCTAAAAGCCCAGCAATGGCGGCGGCGATGAAAGCAACTTCCGCGGCCAGTACCCAGGCTCCATGCAAGTAGACGAGCCGCACATTTGACCCCAGCGATTTTTCTTCCGGGCCAAACAGAGTCATCAACGCGATCACGATGACGGTTAGTGAAAAATATAAGAGGGGTGGCTTGGTTTTAATCATGGCGCGAATTGTACTCCATACAAAATAATTTTGACTTGCCAAGACAGCTATTAATGTGATCTATAATTTAATTGTGCTCGAATATGTTCGGTGCGTTTTGTAGAAATTAATACCAAAATTTTCCATTTCACGCTGCATAGCTACATTTTCCACGCCTATCTGAACCACTTCGGCATGGCTGAACTGACCTGACTCTCTGACCGATTTGATTATTTCACTGTAAAGGATTGCCGTTCCGCCGGAGCCACGATATTCCGGGAGCAAGCCCGCGCCGTTTATGTTGAGCCAGTCAGTTCGTTTCAGTTCGCGCAGCAGGGTCAACCAACCGAAGGGAAATAACTTACCTTGGATCTTTTGCAGTGCGACAGAAATGTCAGGATAGGCAAATAAAAAGCCAACCGCTTTATTATCCTTCATCACAAGTTTTATCAATTTTGGATTTGCCAGCCAGAGAATCTGATTTGCAAGTAAATCTATTTCTTCAATTGTCAGTGGAGTATTGCCTGTCGTTCCTTCGAGTGATGAGTTGTAGAGTTCTTTGATTTGTGGAATAAGCGCTCGCAGTTCAGCACGGGAATTGGAGCGTGCGATGCGCAGTCCGCGGCGTTTGGCGATGCGCTCTGCGAGTTCATGAATGCGTTCCGGGAATACTATATCCGTGCCGAGATAGCCGGAAACGGATTCGCCATGTTTTACAAATCCTTGAGCTTCGATAAGGTCAACGTAATATGAGGGATTGTATGGCAAACCAAACGCGGGACGATGCTCGAAGCCGTTTACTAAAAGTCCAAATCCATCCAGCGGAGTAAAGCCTTTGGGGCCAAGGATTTTATTTAATCCCTGAGTGCGAGCCCATTCGAAACCTGCATTGAACAATCCCTGTGCAGTTTCGATATTATTGATGCATTCAAAGAGGTAGAAGAACGCCGTGGAGTCTTTGTTGTACTCGTTGTAGTGGCGGTTGTCTAATACGGCGAGGCGGCCGATGGGGAGGCTTGATTTACCAACAGAACTACTTCGCGGGTAAGCGATAAAAAATGCAGCTTGAGAATGTTTGTAGAACGGAAACCGCTGCGGGTTGAGTCTGATGCGTTCATCCATTTGCAAAGCAGGCACCCACTGGGGAATATCTTTGTAAATAACAAAAGGCAAATGGAGGAAATCCTCCACCTGCCTTTTGTTATTGAGATCAATCTGTGTGATTTGCATTACATTGCTTTTGCGCGGTCTGCCATTTGAGCGCGGAGCGAGTTGACATCCTTGTCAATTGTGAAGAGTGCGCCGAGATATAACAGGAAGCAAAGGGACCATGCAACAACGCAAATCCACAGGATGGAAAATTTCATAGTGTAATAAAGGCCAATCTGTCCTGCGATCAAAGGGGCGACTGCCGCGCCAATATTTTCGACAAAACTTTCCACAGCCTGAGCGGATGAGCGTACTTCAGGCAGAGTGATGTCGTAAACGGTGGAAAGAACATTCACAGACGAAAGCGGGATAAAGATGGCTGTAAAGCACATCAGGATAAAGAACGTGGTGCGTTCCGCTATCGGTGTATTCAATGCCAGCGACATAAAAATGATCCCCATCAGTACGCCGGTTACAGATACGATAATGCGGCCTTTGTGAGTCTTTTTGAAGAGCCAATCGCCAACCGCGCCGCCGACGAAATATCCGCTGGCGAGAATTAGGATGACGGGCGCCATTGTCATCAAGATGCTGCTTTGATCGTAGCCGCGTTCTTTTTCAAGATAATAAAAGAACCAATACGTAATGACGTTCCAGGGAAAGACGCCCGCAAAGCCTTGCAGGAAAATAAACCACATGGTTCTAAGTTTCAGAACATCCTTGATCTTTTCCCATGAAAACTTGAAGGTACCTTCACTAATTGAAGAATCTTCAAGTTCAGGTTCAGCCTGTCCGCGCGGCGCATCCTTAACAGTAAAGTAAATGATTACTGAAAGAACGACTCCAAGTGAACCGGTGAAAATAAAAACCGTGCGCCAGCTCCAATTAAGTACGGGCGCGATCATGAGAGCCAGGATCATACCTATTAAATAACCAAGGGGTTGTGTGAGTTGCAACACTCCATAAATTTTGCCACGCAGGTTCGGCCCGAAGTAATCGGAGATCATACTGTATAAACCAGGATAAGCAGAATTATCAATGCCGGTTGAGGCGCGTGTCATTCTAAAAAGCGGAAATGTTCTGACGATGGAACTCATCCACGTAGTGGCGCCCCAGACAAATGAAGCCAATGCGAGAAGTTTGGGGCGCGCAAAATGATCGTATAAATATCCCCATATTGGATAGAACAATGTAGCGACCACTAGCGCCAATGTGTCAACCAAACCCATTTGGCCGGTGTTGATATGAAACTCGTCCATGATGCGGGGTGTCAACGGACCGATCAGCAGTTGATCCACTTGATGCAACAACATGAAAAAGAAAAATACTCCAACTACATACCAACGATAACGGGATGGACGTTTTGGCATATTGACCTCTCAAAGCTAGGATGTCCAAGTATCAACGGTCAAGTGTCAAATGTCAAGCGCGTCTTCCGAAATAATTTTCTGCGCGAGTTTTTTTAATTCATCAGCATCTTTTGCTTTTGATGCATCAAAATATTGCGTTAGCAGGTCCAGCGGACTCAAACTGCTGACCAACTGTCCCTCGGCGATGCGCACGCGTGCCGCACTTTGCGGCCGCTTCACAAGATGAAATTCAAACGCGCCTTCGGTATATTTTCTTAAAGCAGATTCATCTATCAGCGTATCCCATTCTCTTGGATATTCAACGGATAAGCGCACGATCGCCTCAGACATTTCCTGCTGGCTGGGCAATGCGTCTTTAAGAACATCATTCACGTTCTCATTGGAACTGAGCACTGTTTGGCGGTCTATGAATTTTCTCGCCCCTGTCAATTCGATCCAATCAACCTTGGTGTCTTTTCCTTTTTCAACATAAGCAATAACAAAGAATCGCTCTTCCTTCGCTTCGCCAAAATCCACACGCTCAATCGAGCCGGGGTAAACGACTGGCGGCTGAAAACCTTCGTTAACATCCTGCGGCTTGTGGATGTGCCCCATGGCCACGTAACTGAATTTTTTATTCTTTACCAGGCTGCCCGAAAGGACGAGATCATTTCCAAGCATTACGAGTCGTTCACCACCAAACTTCGCGCCTTCGATGGATGCGTGAGCAGTGAGAATGATCGGCAGAGACGAGTCTGCTTCTTCAAGCCAGCCTTCGACCAATTCTCCGATATTGCCTTCGATGCGTGAGAATGCTTCGGTTGAATCTACTTCACCTGTAACAGCCATCAGCCCCGAGCGTGTGATCCACGGCATCCCGATCACCTGAATAGGCAGATCCCAAAGTTCGTTTGGTTTTAGAAAACAAGGCTGATCCAATATGCGCACAAATGGGACTTGCAATGTTTTGAATTCCTGAAGCGCGTGGGCACGCCCAATGGAAGGTGAAATATCATGATTGCCGATCAATAATAAAGTTGGGATTTTCGCCTGAGACAGCCGCATGATGCGCCGGCCCCACTCTCGCTGAAATGTTGGCGCAGGCGAACGATCTTTGTAGGCGTCACCGGCAAAGATGACCATATCCACTTTTTCGGAGATGGCTGCATCGACAATGGTGTCGAATGATTTGAGAAAATCAAGTACGCGAACAGGCAATCCCGTTTCGGGATCGTGGCGGCCATAGTTGGTCATGTCAATATGTGCGTCGGCGAAGTGAAGGATTTTCATGATCTGCTCATCGTTTTGCTTTTAGATAATCCGGGCGGAGTAGTAAAATACTTGCAGAGAATTTTCTGAACCTATATCATTCCATAACTATTTAGAAGGGATTACGACACACTCTTTACACGACTCGATGGAGACTCATTTATGCGAAAAAGCACCTTAATCATATCAGCCATACTTACAGCCGCATTATTGTTCGCTTTGTATAGCTTGCTTTCTGCTTATCAGAAAGCTATTCAAGCGGCCGTCCCACCTACAGCAACTGTAGCAGTGTCGGCGGAAAATTCCCAAGTGCAGCCAACCGGGATTACGGCTGACAATTCAACGGCAGGGAAAATCGCGATCTACGACGCGGCCACTTTAGCCATTAAAGTATTGGGTCGGTCAGACTTATACACTACAGAAAATACCCAGCTCAACGGAGCTGATGTTTACCTCGCCACTTTCGCTTCCGGCGATATTATATATATCAGTCTGGATGGACAGGTTCTCTCAAAATCAAAAGTAGATGGTTTGAGTATTAGACAACCCACATCGCACAGATAAAATAGATTTCGTTATTTAGGACTTACACAAGACCATAAGAGCTGACATAAATTTCGCGAAAATTCGTGTAATTCGCGGCTAAAAGATTTTAACCCATGTGAGTTCCAAAGAGTTATGGTTGAACTCCTAAATCCTGTAGAGCCTGTGTCGCCGGTATCCATTGGGGGTGAATATTCAAGGCGTTGCGGTAATCGTCAATTGCCAGATCTGTTTTACCTGCCATATAGTACGCCATGCCGCGCCAATACAGACTTTCTTCCAAATATGGCCCGCCACTGACGCTATCCAATGTTATCTTGGCCAGATTAATTACATCAGCATAGCGGGCGCTGTAATAATAAGATTTGTAAGGGCCGGTCTGATACCACAACATGCGATAAGGGCGTTTGGCAATATCCAGTGTTGCATAAATAGAGAAAGCCTGGTCATAGGCGATGGCGGCATCAACGTACTGTTGAAGTTGAACGTGGCTCGTGCCTTTATTGAACCATGCAAAGTAGGCATTAAAGCCTTTCAACTTATTATTTCTTCATTGGCAACATCCAACGCATGTTGATTAGCCCATTGATCGTCTGACCAAGCACCGAGCAGATCGTGTATTTTTTGTTCACTATCCGACGGATAAACAACCATGAAAAGATAGTTGAAGTTCCGCCATCCTTCAGCAAATTTATCATAATCTATTTTGAAGTTGGGGCCATCCAGATAAGTATCTTGAACAATGAATATCCTGGATGCATCATCATACCCGG
This sequence comes from uncultured Chloroflexota bacterium, assembly GCA_903914955.1. Classification (GTDB taxonomy): domain Bacteria; phylum Chloroflexota; class Anaerolineae; order Anaerolineales; family Villigracilaceae; genus Villigracilis. The sequence continues at coordinate 12,316 of CAIWRB010000156.1, forward strand.
TGACGAATTGGTAATGCCCCATCCAGCTAACTGTTCCATTTGAATCACGTTCATAATAACCTTTTTCAACTATGACCGGATATCCAGCGGAAATGAAACTCTTTAGCAGATTCAGGTCTCCACCAGAGCGATACAAGGCATGAAAAATGGTGGTGTCGTTGACGAAATCCACCATTTCATAAGGCATGACATTTTTGTCAATTTTCCCACGTTCAATAAAATCTTTGTTTGGGTTGTTTTCACCAGGTTTGATAACTTTGGCAACATCATCGCGGGTTCCCTTCCAACTCCAAAAGTTGAGCGCCATGGTCAGGTTGGCGGGACCGCAATAATTCCAGCGGTTGCGCTGATCAACATATATGACTCCTTTCAGGATAACCGAAGCAGGCAAAGGTGTGGAAGTGATCGTCGGCTTGAGAGTTGGTCCAGGTTTGGGAGTGGAAGTTGCTAAAAGTGTTATCGTCGCTTTGGGGGTAAGTGTCAACAAATATTCAGCGCGGGTCGTTGCGATCACTGTTTCAATGGTGAGGTTTGTTGTGCCGCCGGGTTGAAAGACCACCTCATCAGGCGGGTTGAAAAAAAACTTTATTTGTGTGCCTAGATTTTCCACTCGCCATGCGAGGCGGCTGTGGATGGGCGGTGAAAAGTAAAGGCCAACAAGCAGCAATCCAGTCACAGGAATCGCCCAGATACGATTAAAACGTTTTTGCATGGGAAGATTATACATGCTTGCAGAGTACTCTGGAGGCAAAAATCAAGTTTTTTCTGGGCTGGATGACAAATAAGGGGTGTTTATAAGAACTTTCTAATGTGAGATTCAGTAACCTTTTAGAAATTGAAACGACATATCCCTTGTAACGTCAAAAAAAGGAGACTAACCTAATGAGAAAAAGTACTTTGTTTATATCAGCCGTATTGACCACTTTCATGTTGGCCGTTATGTTTGGAGTGGCTTCGGCTTATCAAAAAATTGTTCAATCTGCTGGGCCAACTGAGGTTGTAGTTCAAACCCAGTCAACCGAGGTTAATACACCAACAACGGCTAATACAATGCCGGCCAGCACTATGACAATTGAACAAGCTGCCGATTTAGCATCCAATGTAATAGGGCGCTCCGACTTGTATGCTGCAGAGAACACCCAATTTGATGGAGTTGATGCGTATCTTGTCACGTTCTCATCCGGCGATCTTGTCTATGTAAGCCTGGATGGGAAGATCATGTCCATATCAAAACTACCAGTTACCTACGTTCTTGGTCAATCATCCAATAGCGGCGGTAATCATAATAGTAGTAGTAATAATAATAATGGCGGCGGTAGCTCATCGGTAATTAATCCCCCTGCAACTGGAGGCGGCGATACTGGCAGCCACGCAGGTGGCGATACTGGCGACCACGAAGGTGGCGATGATTAACGGACACGATACCCCTCTGAAAAGGAATATTCATCATGGCAAATAAACCCGCCCCTAAAAATTGGAACGATGTACAGGTAGCCATTGCTACCGTGTCCATGGTCACAACATTAGCAGCTTGGAATTTATTTGCTGGGCCAGATCGAGCATCTGCACTGGAACGTGCGCAAGAACAAGCTACATCAGATCCTTTAGCAACATCTAATGCAGCTATCACTGCACCTGCAACTCCCCAGAGTGGCAAGATATATTTCGGCGGAGTTGAGCCAAAGCAAATTGTTGTAGTCGTACAACAACAGCGTCGCAGCGGCGGGGGAGGTGGTGCTTCTAGCGGTGGTGGAGACAACGGTGGGGGCGGCGGTGGTGCTTCCAGTGGCGGTGGTGGCGGTGGCGGTGGTGTGGTAGCCCCTCCTCCTGCAAGCGGTGGTGGTGGTGGCGGAGGAGGAACCGGCGGTTCATAATGGTACACCGCTTACACTTCCGTGCCATGGGCACTGATATGCTGGTTTGCGTGGATAATGGCTCTGATCAGTCTCCTGTCGAATTGGTAGATGTACCAGTCTGGTTTGAAGAATGGGAGCAGACCCTAAGCCGTTTCCGCATAGACAGTGAGCTGACTCGGCTAAACCAGGCGAATGGACAGTCAGTTCCAGTATCCGAGACACTTTGGCAAATTTTTCAATCCGCCGTAATCGCTGAAAAAGCCACCGGCGGATTGGTTACGCCTACGATAGCCAGCGCTGTACTCGAATCTGGCTATGATCGTGATTTCAATTTGATGGTTAGTCAGGTCCTTGACCCTGCCGCGCATAAACCTTCAGCCGTCAAATCTCTGAGCGCTGTAACACGCGACGAGTCAACCCGCAGCATTTGTCTTCCCTCAGATATCCAGCTTGACTTTGGCGGTATCGCCAAAGGTTGGGCCGCTGAGCAGGTAGTACAACGCCTAAAACATTTAGGCTCAGCGTTGATGAATTGCGGCGGAGATATAGCCATGAGCGGCTCCCTTTTAGATGGCAATCCGTGGGAGATTGGTATCTATAAACCATTCGACCGAAGCAGCGGATACATTGGGATGATGTACTTTACTCAAAGTTGTGGAGTGGCTACATCAGCCACAGATCGCCGCCGCTGGATGCAGGGCGGTATGGTACGTCATCACATCATTGACCCGAACACCGGCCTATCCGCTGAGTCAGATATAATTTCTGCGACCGTCGTCGCGTCGACAGCTGTCGAAGCAGAAACAGCCGCCAAGTCTGTATTGATACGGGGCAGCGTGGAAGGTCTCGTCTGGCTGGAAGCTGATCCCAGCCTGGCAGGTTTGATAATCCTTGAAGATGGTCAGGTTTTGTATAGTCAGCGAATAAGTGAGTATTTGTAAGGAGTTTTAAATGTCTGTAAATTCTTCAGAACAAACTGAATATGAATCATCCGTAAATATCCAATCATTTTTGATGTTCCTGGTAGCCATGACGATTGGCTTGCTGGTGGCCGTATTGCTTCTACCGGCCTGGCTGCCAAACATGGCATTCTCATTGGGCGGTGACGCCCCGAAAGCATACTGGTATCTTTCCCGCGGGACGGCTTTCGTTTCGCTTAGCTTGCTCTGGTTATCAATGGCATTGGGAATCAGCATCACAAATAAAATGGCGCGTTTATGGCCAGGCGCGCCCGCCGCATTCGCCATTCATGAGTATGTAAGTTTGCTGGGGCTGGCGTTCGCCATCTTTCATGCCGTTGTGATTCTTGGCGATCATTATATTAACTTCACGCTATTGCAGCTTCTGATTCCTTTTAGCACAATCGATTATCGCCCATTTTGGGTTGGCCTCGGCCAACTCGGTTTTTATACGTGGGCGATCATTGCGATCACTTTCTATATCCGCCCAATCATCGGACAAAAGTCATGGCGTTTTCTGCATTACGGAAGTTTTGGCATGTATCTGCTTGGAATTTTTCATGGCATCTATTCAGGCACAGATACCAGCCAGGGCTGGGCTCAAAATTATTATTGGTATTCCGCCGGCATCCTGCTCTTTCTGTTGATGTATCGCATTCTGGCTGTGGTGATCGATAAAGTCTTCCCACCAAAAAAGGCGACTTCCGCCCCGCGTCCGACTCAGGGATAGTTGATTCGATATAAAATAGTTTGTTCTCAAGCTGAAATAAAAACTGGCGGTTCAAAATCGAACCGCCAGTTTTTATTTTATTTCACAACTCACTTGCTCGTCTTACAATCTTATCTTTTGTGCGCGCCATAAAATCTTCCAGTGGAATATTATTCTGCTGGCTTCCATCACGCACGCGCAGTGATACCTGTGCGGATTGCATTTCGTTATCGCCGACCACGAGCATGTATGGCACTTTCATCAACTGCGCCGAGCGGATCTTGGCATTCATACGCTGTGACGATAGGTCTGCGTGCGCGCGAATCCCGTTTTCACGCAATTGCTTTGCGATGCTTTCAGCATAATCATTCTGCGCATCTGTGATCGAAATGACGCGCACCTGTTCCGGCGAAAGCCAGACGGGGAAATTGCCCGCGTAATGCTCGATCAAAAATCCGACCATGCGTTCATGCGTGGAGAGCGGCGCGCGATGTATGCAAAGCGGAACTTCATCGTGACCTTCCTTGTTTGTGAACTTCAGATCAAAACGTTCAGGCACGGCAAAATCCACTTGATTCGTGGCGAGAGAGAATTCCTTGCCGATGGCGCTCCAAATCTGTACATCAATTTTAGGGCCATAGAATGCGGCTTCGTCGTCAGCTTCCACAAAGGGGATATTGCCATTCGTCATAGCACGCCGCACCATATCTTCCGTCTTGATCCATAGGCGCTCGTTGTCTACATACTTCTTGCCAAGTCCCTGTTTGCTATGCAAAGAAAAACGCATCACATACTTATCAATGCCGAAGATCTCAAAGTATTTGTGATACAAGTCGATCACGCCCATGAATTCCTGCTCGAACTGTTCTTCGGAGCAGTATATGTGCGCGTCGTTCATTTGCATCGAGCGCACACGCATCAACCCAAAGAGTTCACCAGATTTCTCGTAACGGTAACAGGTCCCATATTCGGCGAGGCGCACTGGCAGGTCACGATAGGAACGTCCCTTCGATCCGAATATTTTATGATGCATCGGGCAGTTCATCGGCTTGATGTAATACTTCACGCCTTCGAGTTCCATCGGCGGATACATGCTTTCGGCATAATAAGGAAGATGCCCCGAACGAATAAATAAATCTTCCTTCGTGATGTTCGGTGTGCGCACGCGGGAATAGCCCGCAGCTTCTTCCATTTCCTTGGCGAGTTTTTCCAACTCTTCGATCATCACGCCGCCGTTGGGCAGCCACAATGGCAGGCCCGGACCAACCTCATCATCGAAGATAAAGATTTCCAGTTCCCTGCCCAATTTGCGATGATCGCGCTTCTTGGCTTCTTCCAATTGATGGAGATAATCTTTTAACTGGTCTTTGCTTTCCCAGGCCGTGCCATAAATGCGTTGAAGCATTTTATTCTTTTCATCACCGCGCCAGTATGCGCCTGCGATCGTCATTAATTTGAAAGCATCTTGTTTGATTTCTTTTGTACTTTCCACATGCGGACCACGGCACAGATCCATAAATGTATCCTGCTGATAGATGGAAATATCAGGCTTCTCATTAAGCGGATTACCGTACTCGTCGAGTCCGCCTTTTTCGAGACCATCGATCAATTCCAGCTTATAAGGCTGGTCTGCAAAAATCTGACGGGCCTCTTCCGCTGAAACAACTCTTTTCGTAAACTGATGTTTGCCCTGCACAATCTGCCTCATCCGCTTTTCGAGCAGTTCCAGATCTTCAGGCGTGAGATTGCGCGGCAGGTCGAAGTCATAATAAAAACCATTCTCCACTGGCGGCCCGATGGTCACCTTGCCATCAGGGAACATCTCCATCACAGCCTGCGCCATAACATGGGCCGCGGAGTGGCGGATCTTATACAATTGTGTTTCCTCATAACGTTCTGTTTGTAATGCCATTTTGACTCCTTTCTTATATTCCCTTCCTCCATCAAATCCAATAGATTTGGGAGAAGAGCCACTTTTGCGGCGAAGGGGGTTAAACAAAAAATTCTCACCCAATAACGGGGCGAGAATTTCATTCACGCGGTTCCACCCGATTTGAGTCTTACAACTCATCTCTTAAGCCGATAACGGGACCAACCGTTTCACATACTAACTGATCATTGTATACTGACCACTGTTCTGCTCTACGCTCTCAAGGGGTTTTCGGTGATGGTTTCTGGAAGATGCTCTCAACCACAGCTTCTTCTCTCTGTCAGAAAAATATCACGTACTTGTCTTGGTCAACGCGTTTCTTTTTTATTGATCACCAACTACTTGACCTTGTGGGCGGAATAGGGCTCGAACCTACGACCTCTGCGATGTCAACGCAGTGCTCTAACCAACTGAGCTACCCGCCCGAAGAGTTGACATTATACCGAGTGTGGCAATAATTGACAATCCCTGCGGTATAATCCGCTTCGCTATGGCAAGACGCAAAGCGCCTGAAGAACTCTCGGTCGAAGAGCTGCGCCGCCTTTTGGTTGAAAAAAGACGTGGCGCACGCAAGGAACGATTGGAACATTTTCGCCGCACTGGGCGTGTCGTATCAGTTGCGCCTGATCTATCTGACTTTAACTCGTATCAGTCTGCGCCGATAGTGGATACCGCAGAAGGAAGCGGATCAGCGCCCGAGCTTGCTCTCGCAAATCCGCGCCGCAAATGGATGGATCGCATCCTGCTTGCCGTGGAAGTACTGGCAGTAGTTGGCTTGATGGCAGTCCTGTTAAATGGGCTCGGTTTACTCCGCACTCTTAACACAGAAGTAGCCGCCGCGCTCAAGCCAGAGACTGTCACGCCGACACCGTTGGTAATGGCTGTTGTTTTGCCATCAGGCCATGTCCCGCCAGATGCACAAGGCAATACAAAGCCTAACGAAGCGGAAATCCCTGATCACCTGCGGCCGATGGTGCAGTCACTTGCGAACATTCCCATCCCCACCGCGGCGCCAGATCAGGGGATTCGAATCCAGATCCCAGCGCTAAATGTGGATGCGCCCATTGTGCAGGGAGATGGATGGGAACAACTCAAAAAGGGAGTCGGCCAATATATCGGCTCCGCAGACCCGGGCCGTGACGGGAATGTGGTACTCTCAGCGCACAATGATGTCTACGGTGAGTTGTTCCGCTATTTGGACAGACTCGCCCCCGGCGACCAAATCATCGTCTCGACCCGCCAGCGGCAATATGTTTATGTTGTAGACCGCACAGTGTTAGTCGAACCAACCGCCGTGGAAGTGATGGCATCCAGCGGCTCACCGACGATAACTTTGATCTCATGCTATCCATATCTTGTTGATAAACAGCGCATTGTTGTCTTTGCGCGGTTACAAAACTAGGAGAAATAAAATGGCTAAAAAAAACAAAAGACCCGCAGCAATTCGAATGGCAATCCCCTCAGCACCCGTCGAATTTAACCCCGACTATACCAACGTAAAAAAAGACCTTACGCGCATTGGTATTCTGGCCGGCTCATTCTTTGCTGTGCTCATCATACTTTCCTTCTTCGTAAAGTAGATACTTCAAGTCGACTCAAAATATCGTGCTGTGTGCGGCTAAGTCTGGAGCAATACAGGAAAAGACAATTTCTGCTTGACCCTCGTATGATAGTAAAGTAAAATACCAGCCGCACAAAAAATGCTCTCGTAGCTCAGTGGATTAGAGCGCTTGCTTGCGGAGCAATAGGTCGCAGGTTCGAGTCCTGCCGGGAGCACCAAGAACCGTCTTTCGCACAGAAAGGCGGTTTGTTGTTAACAAAAAGAAAAGGTAATTATCCGTTTCTTTTTGTTTATAATGGACCACATGAAAAAAACTAAACCTCATATTCTTTTGACAAATGATGATGGAATTCGTTCACCCGGTTTGTGGGCCGCCGCCAGTGAACTTTCAAAGATCGGTTATGTTACAGTTGCCGCGCCGCGCGAACAATCCTCGGGCATGGGGCGTAGTTTGCCAAGTACGTCAGATGGCACCATTCGCAAAGAGCAGGTTCAGGTCAACGGTCAAGAGTGGACCGTGTACGCGGTCGGCGGCTCTCCAGCCCAATCCGTCCTGCATGGCGTTATGGAAATCATCCCTCATAAACCAGATCTGATCGTCTCAGGAATTAATTATGGCGAGAATGTTGGTTTGGGAATTACCATTTCAGGCACGGTCGGCGCGGCGATGGAAGGCGCGGCGATGGGAATTTTATCGTTGGCGGTTTCGCTTCAGACAGAAACACAATATCATTTATCTCATTCAGAAGAGATAGATTTTACTGTAGCGGGATATTTCACCGCATATTTTGCGCAATTGATTCTTGACAAGAAGTTTTCCGCAGGAGTGGATTTGATAAAAGTAGAGGTGCCGAGTCACGCCACGCTGGAAACTGAGTGGCAAACAACGAGGCTTTCGCACATGAGATACTACGAACCCGTTCCCGCCAAACGAGACTCGTGGGAAGAGCCAGGCGTGATCACATATAAGGAGTCCGCCACACTTGAAGAGGAAGAAGAAGATACCGATGTGTACGTTTTGCGGAAAAAGAAAATGGTTGCCGTAACGCCCCTCAATTTGGACATGACAGCGCGCGTGACGCTGCGTGATTTTGAAAAATTCCTGCGCGGCTAATTTTTTATGAACTCTAAACTCAAGTAACAAAGACCTCCGAGTTGATTGAAACCTCGGAGGTCTTTTTATTTTATTCCTTTACTTCGCCATCGATTACATCCCCATCTTGCGGAGGAGCAGACTGTTCTCCATTTTGAGCTTGTCCTTGCGCCTGCGGCTCACCTTGCGAGTAGAGCTGCTGGCTCAAAGCATGGAATGTGTTTTGCAAGGTCTCGGCATGTTTCTTGATATTGGCTGTATCATCACCTTGAGCGGCTTGCTTCAAATCGTTGATCTGAGTTTCAATGGGGCCGCGTTCCGCTGCTGGAACTTTATCACCAAGATCACGCAACGCCTTTTCTGTTTGATAAATAAGATTATCAGCGTTGTTTTTCACTTCGATCATTTCGCGGCGTTGTTTATCCGCGCTTTCGTTCTGACGCGCTTCCTGTACCATGCGTTCAATATCATTTTTATTCAAGTTTGTCGAAGCGGTGATGGCAACTTTTTGTTCCTTACCTGAGGCTTTATCCTTCGCGGTTACATGCAGGATGCCATTTGCGTCAATATCAAAAGTTACTTCCACTTGCGGGATGCCACGCTGTGCCGGCGGGATTCCGTCCAATCGGAATCTTCCGAGGCTCATGTTGTCGTTTGCCATTGGGCGTTCACCCTGCAGAACGTGAATATCAACGGCGGTCTGATTATCTGCAGCAGTGGAGTATGTTTCAGTTTTACGGACTGGAATGGTTGTGTTCCGTTCGATCATCACTGTCATTACACTTCCCATAGTTTCAACGCCAAGGGATAGCGGAGTAACATCCAGCAATAAAATATCTTTGACTTCGCCGCCAAGCACGCCGCCTTGAATTGCAGCGCCGATCGCTACAACTTCATCAGGATTGACTCCTTTGTTCGGTTCTTTGCCATTTGTCAGCTTCCGTACCAGTTCCTGGACCATGGGCATGCGCGATGAGCCGCCGACTAGAACCACCTCGTCGAGTTTGTCGGTAGATAGACCAGCATCCTTGATCGCGGCTTCAAATGGTTTGCGGCAACGCGCCAGCAAGTCATCGGTCATTTGTTCAAATTTTGCGCGTGAGAGCTTGAGTTGCAAGTGCTTCGGGCCGCTTGCATCCGCTGTAATGTAGGGCAGGTTGATCTCAGTTTCCATCACTGACGAAAGCTCAATCTTTGCTTTTTCAGCGGCTTCTCGTAAACGCTGCAAGGCCTGTTTATCCGTTCGCAGATCAATGCCCTGATCTTTTTTGAATTCATCCGCCGCCCAATTGGTGATCTTCTGATCCCAATCGTCGCCGCCGAGATGGGTATCACCATTTGTGGATTTAACTTCGATCACACCTTCGCCCACTTCAAGCACGGACACGTCAAACGTACCTCCGCCAAGGTCGAATACTAGAATTGTTTCATTCTTTTTCTTATCGAGTCCATAGGCCAGAGCAGAAGCCGTCGGCTCGTTGATGATGCGCAAAACTTCCAGTCCTGCGATCTTGCCCGCGTCTTTTGTCGCCTGGCGCTGACTATCGTTGAAATAAGCAGGGACCGTGATGACGGCTTGCGTGACTGCCTGTCCCAAATAAGCTTCCGCGTCAGCTTTCAGTTTGCCCAATATCATAGCGCTAATTTCTTGCGGAGAATATTCCTTGCCTGTCATGGGCAGCTTAACACGCACATCATTGGAAGGCCCTTCAATCACTTGATAAGGAACCATGCCGCGTTCAACATTAGTCTCGCCAAAGTGCCGCCCAATAAAACGTTTAATAGAATAGACAGTATTATCTGAATTTATGACAGCTTGTCGTTTTGCGGTCTGTCCGACCATCCGTTCACCGTTCTTATTGAACGCGACCACAGATGGGCAGAGGCGTCCGCCTTCTGCCGTTGTAATGACGGTGGGTGTGCCGCCTTCCATCACAGCGACTACACTGTTGGTGGTACCCAGATCAATGCCGATAATTTTTCCCATAACAAAACTCCTTACTTGTAGGTTTCAATGTCTGTAATGTTAAGCGAGATATGCAAGAATTCTGTTAACGAGATATAGGATGTGCATAAAAAAAGCCGCCTCAAAAAATTGAGGCGGCTCATGTTCAACTTTAATTCGTTTTATGGTTCAGCAACTTCAAACGATTTTACGTTTACAACAACGCCCGGAACACTCAAAGAAGAAATGTTGAATCCTACCTGCCCATCACTAAATCCAATTTTATTATCTGTATACGACTTTAGCTTTTTGCCGTTTATATACATCGTAATTACATTACCTTTGCAAGTCATGCTGTATTCGTTGACTGCAAAACCCTGATGAAGGTCATTGGATCCGCCATTGTCTATTCTTTTGTAAGCTCCACCCTGAACCGCATACAAATACCAAACACCGCCACTTTCAAAGCTATATTCATACCAATTCGATTTATCGTAATTCAATCTACAAACTAGGCTTACATTGTTGCTATTCGATCCGCGGTTTTCAGCCACCAACGTTACTGTTGTATCTTTGTAGGCAAGCTGAGCCTCATAAAGATAGTAAACATACAAATCCAATGTTCCAAGATCAAAGAGCAAGCCATCATCTTTCGCCAATACGCTCAAGTTTGAAGAATCTTTACTGCCTGGCCCCATTGTGAAGTATGACCAGTAATCCTTCAGATTCGAATTGGCGTTGAATTCTTCTTTGAAGAAATCTTTTGGAACATCAATAGGCGCAGATGTGGGTTGAGGCAGTTGAGGTTGCGCAGTTGGGGGCGGAAGCTGAATCGAAGGCTGAGTCGGCAATTGGATGGAAGGCTGAGTCGGCAACTGAATGGAAGGCGCTTCGGTTGGCGAAGGGGTATTCCCGCCAATAGCTGAGCAGGCTAAACTAACAATGAGTATTATAAATATGAGAAATAGAAACGGGCGTATAGATGTTCGCATTGAATTCTCCTCTTTAAATTGGATTTTACTTGAAAAAGTATAGCAAAAATAGCGCTCAAATACAAGGTTTAATTAAAACTCTCCAACGGCTTTAATGAAAAGCATTCTATTTTTCACCTACCTTCATCCAATCAAAAAAAACTGTCATGGGGATTTCTTCAAAAGACGAAGCGGTAATACCGACCTTTCCTTCTGTAAGGCCGTAGCGGGTGACATCCACTTTACCAAATGGATTTCCATTAATATATAAAATCAGGGTTTTTTCCTGACAGGTGAGACCCATCTCGTATGTTATACGTCCGTCTTCCAGAGAGCCACTTGTATCGTTTTTCAAAGGGGTATATTTCGCGATGCCTCCCGCCAGCCATTGACCGAATAGGACGCTATAAGTCCTGTCGCTTGAAATGTTGAATTCGTACCATCCCTTCGACTCGCTGTAATAACATACTAGACCAATCGAGCCATCGGTGTTTCCATCTACTTTTGCGCTGATGTTCACAGTTGAATATTCATTTGCAGAATGGATCGCATAATACCAGGTATGAGGAGATGTAATGTAAATTTCAAACAAGCTATTTTCGAGATTAACTGTCGCGGAGTTGGCGCCCCCAGTTTGAAAAAATTCCCATGGAGCCAGATCTGAATTAAATTCCTCAGTGAAATACTTGGGGAAGGGAGTTGAGGTAAATGTTTGCGTCGCGGTGGCAGGCGGGGGCAGAGTCGGCGCTATGGGTGAGGACAAAACTGCTTGCGGGGTCGGCGTCACGGTTGCGAGGTTACAGGCTGTTATAAATATCAATCCAGCAATTGTAATAATGAGCCATTGTTTTTGTGCCATGGGATTCAATTGCTGGTTTATGGTTGACTGATCTTAGCCCAGTAGAAATCTACAATTACAGGCACATCTTTAAAGGAGGATACAGATATGCCCACTTTCCCTTCGGGCAGAAGATATTTCTTGTCTTCCAGTCTGCGGCTTTCGGTGCCATTGATGTAAAGAGTCAATATGTTATCCTGGCAAACAATACTGTATTCATTTTCCGCCAATCCAGATCTTATCTTGGTTGAGCCGCCCTCCGCCATCAGTGTGTAGGATACTGTGTTATCAGGTTGGATCTGTGCAAACAGAATTTCGTAGAGGCCGTTATTAGCGATGTCGAACTCGTACCAACCCGCGTCGCTCTTGCGGCAGATGAGGCTAACATTATTATTGTTGGAGCCGCGATTATTGACCTTCACATCCAGTCGGACGTTGGAATAATTAAATGGTTCGTATGTGGCATATACCCATGCGCCTTGACCTTGCAGATCAAAGATCAGCAGTCCTCCGATCGGGCGAACGGACATTAAGCCGACAATACCGTCGAGCACTTGAGACTTAGCTCCATTGACAACAAGGTATTTCCAGTAGTCAGTACTCCCATCAAATTCATCTGTGAAATATTGTTGGGCACCTGTAAAAGATTGCTCTGGCGGAAGAATTGTTTCAATAGCAGAGTCTACAATTGCTGTCGTTTGAGCGGATTGTTCCAACAGTTGAGGCGTAGGCGTGGCCGTCCCATACAAATCAACACTGCATGCAAGACTAACCAACGCGAGAACAGCGGGCAGGAACATAATTTTTTTTTGAGGTAAAAAATTCATTTTTCTCTCCGTAAAATTCAGGATTTGGCAGAAAATCAATAAACTTTACCAGTGGATAGGCTTTATTATACTTGTGAGTAGCAGCCGCCCAGAGAGTCTCGTTTTCCAATTCAGTTGCATAAGAGCCCATAACGACATTCAACCAGCATAACTGCTGGTTGAATGAGTGTGGAGATGGCGGGAATTGAACCCGCGTCCGAAAGATTCGACCCTCGAAAATCTACGAGCGTAGCCTGCCGAATTTAGTCACTGTAGGGATCTCGGCGGGCAGGTAACCCTACAGCCATCTGCTGGTCTTTCGCACACTTAGCAGAATCGCATGCGGCACTCTACCTTTGTTTCGCCCGGTCCGTCACCCGGTAAAGGACGGTGCCGGCGGACGTGACATCCTAAGATGTCAACCGTTACGATCTCACCTTAAGCGGCGAGAGGCATAGCGGCGTATGAAGTGCGGTTGGCACTTAAAGTTTGCGCTGAGTTATCGAGTTCGGCGCGCGCTCGGCTCGCATTTCGGAACCAGCCTCTCCCGTCGAAGCCTGTCATCCCCAAGGACTTTCCTCATGCAGTTTCATTATAGCATAGCGCTATTAAATAGGAACTTATCCGTTATAATCGTCAATATTGAACTGCTCTTAATAAACGAGGCAAAAATGGCTGAAAAGATTCTGATCGTTGACGATGACGTAGACACACTAAGGCTTGTGGGGTTAATGTTGCAAAGGCAGGGATATGAGATCAGTGCGGCTTCGAATGGTTCACAGGGGTTGGCCAAAGCGCTGGAAGAACGCCCGGACCTAATCCTGTTGGACGTGATGATGCCCGACATGGATGGATATGAAGTCACACGTCGATTACGCAAAAATCCGGTAACTGTGTCCATTCCAATCTTGATGTTCACCGCCAAAACTCAATTAGACGACAAGGTAATCGGCTTTGAAGTCGGCGCAGATGATTACCTTACCAAACCTACACATCCTACTGAGCTTCAAGCGCACGTAAAAGCTTTACTGGCGCGCACTGCCAAGGGGCCAAGCAAGGTCGTTTCCACTTTAGACGGGAAACATGGCTATTTGATAGGAGTGCTTTCTGTACGCGGCGGATTGGGTGTCTCGTCACTTGCCTCTAATCTGGCTGCAGGACTCTTTACTCGTACCCAATCGGATGTGATCCTTGCGGAGCTTACACCAGGACAGGGCACACTCGGCATGGATTTGGGTTCACCAAATCCAAAAGGGTTGACCGAACTTTTGCAGGGCAGCATGGTGGAAATAACGCGCGAAAAAGTAGAGGCCTCGCTTGTTTCACATACTTCCGGCATGAAACTTTTCCTTGCCTCTGAAAATCCGCGCGATGTAACATTAACCTCCCAAGTGCAAAATTATGAAGCGATCGTCGGCCGCCTTGCATCACTGGCCCGCTTCGTCGTAATGGACTTGGGGACTGGCCTGCCGTCCTTTGTGCAAAAGATCCTGCCGATGTGCAATGAACGCATTATTGTAGTGGAAGGTGTACCAAGTACCATTCAAAACACAAAACTGTTGATCGAAAATATGGAAAGCCTGCAAATTGACCCCAATAGTATTAGCGTAATTTTAAATAATCGTCAACGCTCCGAATCGCAAATGGCGTGGACACAAGTAGAGGAAAAATTAGGGCACTCCATTTCGGCAACGCTCACACCCGCCCCGGAACTCTTCCTGCAAGCGACACGCATCCAAACATCAGCCGTGATGAGTCAACCAACGAACATGACGTCTCAACAGTTCCTTAAGATCACAGATGCCATCCTTGAGCGTGAAAAGGCGCGATGATCCCGATTCATTCCCGAACGCAGACAAGCATTGATTTTTCTGCGGACTTGTTCCGCCAATCTAAACATGCTGTTGTGCTGACGGGGGCAGGGCTTTCCACTCCATCAGGGATACCCGATTTCCGTTCAACGGGAACAGGCTTATGGTCCAGCGATGAACCGATGGAGGTGGCCTCCCTCAATACATTTCGAACTGAACCTGAAAAATTTTTCCATTGGTTTCGACCGCTGGCAAATCAAATCTTCTATGCCGAACCAAATCCCGCACACTGTGCACTCGCCACGCTGGAAAAAGCCGGGCGAATAGCTTCCATCATCACACAAAATATAGACACCCTTCATCAAAAGGCCGGTTCGCAAACTGTCATCGAAATGCACGGAACCATGCAAACCTTAACCTGTACCCAGTGTTATCATCAAGTGGGCGCTAGTGTTCACCTCGCTTCATTTGTTGATAAAGGCGAGATTCCGCTTTGTCCAAAATGTAATCAGATCCTTAAACCAGACGTGATTCTTTTCGGCGAGCAGTTACCGCAGGCGGCTTGGCACAAGGCCCAGCAGGCGGCACGCCATTGCGATCTGATGCTGGTTGTGGGCTCATCTCTTGAAGTTCTACCTGTGGCTGGATTGCCGATGCAAGCATTGGATCGCGGTGCACATTTGATCATTATAAACAACACACCCACCTATTTAAATGTACGCGCCGATATTTCCATTTTTGAAGATGCAGCAGTAATCCTTCCTGCGATCGCGGAGAGAGTTCTTAATGGCTGAAATAAAAACTGAAAGACTTGATGGCTATCGCCGTTTAATTGATATTGCTCGTGACCTCGCGTCGACTTTGGATCTTGACGTACTGCTTTCACGGATCGTATTTGCAGCCGCTGAGATCAGTGGCGCGGAAGCTGCTTCGATCTTATTGTATGAGGAAGCCACACAACAGCTACATTTCCAAAATGCGACAAATCTCGATGCGTCCACGCAACGCGGTATTGTCGTCCCGCTGGAAGGTAGTATCGCCGGCTGGATCGTAAAAAACCGCCAGTCGGTGCGTGTTACCGACGCACATGATGATCCTCGTTTTTTTTCCAACGTAGAGAAAACAACCGGCTTTACCACGAAATCGATGCTCGGGATTCCTCTGGTAACCAAGAACAAGATCGTAGGGGTTCTGGAAGCTCTCAACAAACACAAAGGAAAATTTACAGATGCGGACGAATCAATGCTGTTGGTCTTGGGCGCTCAAGCGGCGGTTGCGATCGAAAATGCGCGCCTGTTCCAGCAATCTGATCTAATTTCCGAATTCGTTCACGAGCTGCGCACACCGTTGTCATCACTAAGCACTGCAACCTACTTGCTTTTGCGTCCTGAAATGTCTCAGGAACAACGTGACCAGATCATAAACAACATTCATAGTGAGACCATCCGCCTTAATGCCCTCGCATCCTCATTCCTCGATCTGGCAAGGCTAGAATCGGGTCGCGTCCAGTTCCATAAGAGCACTTTTAGCATCGCCGACCTGATCTATGAATGTAAAGATGTAATGGCATCGAAAGCCATTGAGGATAATATTCAGATACGGGTAGAGTCGCCCGAACAACTTCCCCTGCTCGAAGCAGATCGCGACAAGATCAAACAAGTGTTGTTGAATTTGTTGAGCAATTCCATTAAATACAATCGTCCCAACGGGACCGTGATGCTGCGCGCAGAAGAAACGGAAAAAGACATCATCATATATATTCAGGATACAGGGCTGGGTATCCCCGAAGAATCACTTCCTTTCCTTTTCCAAAAATTCTTCCGCGTCCGGGAACACGAATCACGCGTTGCCGGCACGGGGCTGGGGCTTTCCATTTGCAAGCAGATCATTCACGGACATGGCGGGCGAATCGAAGTAAAGAGCAAGCTTGGTGTAGGAACGGTCTTTATGGTGTATTTACCACGAAGCAGTAAAACCCAACCGCGCACTGAAGATATGATTGATCATAGTAAACAAAACAAAAAGAAGCAATGATTTGACTTTTTCGCCCTAAAATTGTACACTAGTGAAAAAATCGTCTTTTGCTATTATTAATCCTTGGAGGAAGAAAATGGCTCAATTTCAATTTGTTATGCGGTCAGGTCCCACCCCGGGTGTTACCTTCCCTCTTGAAGGTGACCAATTGATCATTGGTCGAGATTCATCCAATGGGGTTGCCATCAATGATGTGGAGATATCCCGCAAGCATTCGCGCCTTTCCTTTCAGGGTGGCAAATACGTTCTGGAAGATCTCGGTTCTACCAACGGCACCTTTGTAAATGGGCAACGCCTTGCCGGCCCGGTAGTACTCAAACCCGGAGATGTTGTTTCTCTTGGCGAACAGATCGTATTAATGTACGATGCGATCGATCAGGATCCCGGCGCCACTGTTGTTGTGTCACGAAAAGCGGTGCGCCCGGAACCACCACATGCACAACCCTCTGCACCCGCGTATTCACCCCCCCCAGTTTCTTATTCCGCCCCCGCACCCACAAAAAAGAGGAATATGGTGCCCATCTTTATTGGAGTGGGCGTGTTACTTTTCATTTGTTTGTGTGTAACAGTATTCTTGGTCGTGGACGCAGACCCAACAGGAGCACGATGGTGCATGTTCCCATTCAGCATCATTGCCCAGATGTTAAGAGGCGCCGGGGCCTGCCCGTAATTCATCAAGATTATTTCCTGGCTCGACCACACCCTGCGAGACAAACTCGCGGGGTTTATATTTTATGTTGTACAATGTCCTATCTTTGACAGAATCAAATCAGAATGGAATGATCTCCATGAACCAATCACAAAATCAAACATCCCCGACCTGGGGCACAAACATGAAGCTTGTTGTCGCGCTCACCACCATTGTGATCGTTGGCGCATTGCTGGTCAAATTCCAGTTTATTATCACACCTTTGTTGATAGCCCTCGTGCTGGCCTACCTGCTGCATCCTATCGCCAGTTTTTTTCAAAACAGATTACGGTTCTCATGGACTGCATCCGCCTCCGTGATCTATTTCATTATTATTCTCCTATTGATTGGCCTGCTTACCCTGGGCGGCGTAGGGCTGGTGCAACAAGTACAAAGCCTCGTCACAATTGTACAAAACGCGATCACGACCCTGCCGCAACTTGTCGAAAAAGTATCAGGTCAGATCTATCAATTTGGCCCATTAAAAATTGACCTGAGTTCACTCGACCTGAAAGCCCTCAGTAGCCAACTTCTTGGTCTGGTACAACCACTATTAAATAGCACTGGCACATTAGTTAGCACTTTGGCGGGAGGAGCGGCAAATTTCCTGGGGTGGGCATTATTCGTGATCCTCGTTTCATATTTTGTGCTTGCAGAAAGCGGCGGCTTACGCGGCAGCATGTATGCCATCGACATTCCAGGCTACAACAATGATATCGAACGGCTGACCCGCGAGCTTGGCCGCATTTGGAACGCATTCCTACGCGGACAGTTCATCATTTTCTTTTTGGCTGTCGCGGTTTATTCAGTTGTACTCAGCGTGCTGGGCGTGCATTACGCCATCAGCCTCGCGTTCCTGGCTGGACTTGCACGATTCGTCCCATACGTTGGGCCTGCCATCAACTGGACGATCCTTGTGCTTGTTTCTTATTTTCAAGTTTTCAAACTCTTTGGTCTCTCCCCTTTCTATTACACCCTGCTCGTGCTGGGAACAGCCCTGATCATCGACCAGATATTTGACAATATCATTTCCCCGCGTATTCTTTCTGCAGCGCTGAAAGTGCATCCTGCCGCCGTGCTGGTAGCAGCCATCGTTGCAGCAAATTTATTCGGCATCCTTGGGATAGTTGTCGCCGCTCCCAGCCTGGCCACAGCAGCACTACTTTGGAAATACATCATGCGGAAAATGTTGGATGTAGATCCCTGGCCCGTAGAGGAAAATCCCCAACCGCCGCCCGCAGCAAGATTGCTGGTCTCGATCCGTCGTTTCTTTCGTAACCTCAACCTGAATCGAAAAAAATAAAATTGACCACCCCGCTACATTTTGTGTACAACAGGCGCTCCATGCCCGTTTGAATTGATCCATTGACATAAACCCGAGGAGAATCGCATGAACAACAAGAACGAACCAACCACAGACACCATCGCAGAAACCGAGAATATTATTGCCTGGAAGGCAGAAGAACCTGATGGCGAGGTTACTTATCACATCGAACTCAACAACGTCACCCTGCATTTCTTCGAAGAAGAGTGGACCGAATTTCTGGAACTTGTCAAATCATTGAAGTAGAGATTTCTGGAGTCCGAGAGGTCACTGTCGGACTCCAGAATATTTTTTTATTATATAGAAGTAGTTGACATGCGCCTCATAAACATCCGATTCATTCTCGCGTGGTTATTTGGACTCCCCTTTACCTATTATTTGCTCGGATTCCTGGGCAATTTTTATTCCACCTATTTTGAAATAATTCTGCTTGCACTCTTGATCCATATTGGTACAGGTTTATTTTTTTATTACCTTCAAAGCAGGCTCATCAGGTTATTCAGATCCAAAACTGCTGACTTCGGCATTGTCATCGCTTTATTCATTCCATTGTCAGTTTTTGTGTTTGGGATATTTAAATTGGTGGGACAATTCCCAAGCTTGTTTGACTCATCTTTTTTCCAGCTCAAAGCAGGCCAATTCATCTACTTTATTCTTGCGATCATTCCATCCTTACCATTGTGCTTGTGGACCATATCCTTCGCAAAAGAAAAAAAGCTGCATGAAACCTCCTTCTATAAATTTGTAGACAAAAACCTGCCCGGCATAATTCTTGCAGCTTTCTTCTTTTCTGTTTACCTCATCCTTGCCTCCATTTTCAACCGCCCCATATTTGATGTTGATGACATTTTCTTCGACTCAGATGGCCTGCTCTGGCGCACTCGCTTTGTCACAGCAGATTATCGCGATTACTACTGGCGCTCAGTGCACCCTTTTGTGCTATTGATCATCAGACCAATAATTACGATGATCTCTTTTCTCTTGAAAGGCGATAAACTCGCTGCGTCTTTTGTATTAACAGCATTTTCGGGAGCGCTTTGTGTTTTTCTGGCCTGGTATTTTGTAAAACTTACCGTTGGAAATTCAACTTATGCATTGTTGATCGCCTCTCTACTGGGCGCATCTGCTGCACATCTGGTCTTCGGCTCCTTGCTTGAGACTTATATCTTCCTTGCCGCAGTGATCATGATCTTCCTCGTTTTGCTGGTCAAGGACAAGCCATTGCCTGTATTGATACTGATGGGCGCGATATCATTTGGAATTACGATCACGAACTTCATTCAAACCGCCATAGCTTTTATTTTTGTAAAACGCAATTTCTGGCTTTGGGTTAAATACGGCCTGATCGTCGGATCGCTAGTCTTCCCGTTATCATTGCTTAATAATCTGGTATACCCCGAATCCCAACCATATTTTTTCCTACCATCCAGTTTCACCACAGAAGTGCACAATACCTTCGCTCCTACTGTTCAGCGCGCTTCAGCAACTGTACGGGTCATGGCCCTGCATAGCATCGTCGCGCCTGATCCATTAATTCTTGAAGAAGAAATTCCCTTCCTAAAAGTCTGGATATTCAAGGCTGATCCCATGCGTTTAAGCAAATACGAAACCTGGTTCGGCAAAACGCTGGCTTTTTTCTGGCTTGGTTTGGTTTTATTGGGCGGATTACTTTTCTTGAAGAATTTGAAAAATCAGGATAACCGTTTCCCCTTTGCCTTTATTTTGATCTTGCTCTTCAATCTAGCGCTTCATTTACGTTATGGCAAAGACCTCTTTCTCTACTCTACAAACTGGACTTATGCCATTATCCTTTTTCTCGCACTCGCATGGCAAGAACTTGCGAACAAAAGATGGTTTCAAATCACTTTACTCGCATTCATCATACTTTTACTTGCCAATAATTCCCGCTTGGTATGGACCATGTTAAGCACATCGGCTTTACATATTAAATAATCCCAGCAGGTAACAATCGAGTAGGGAGCGGCGGCTAGCCGCCCCCTCTCACACCACCGGACATGCGGGTCCGCATCCGGCGGTTCATTGAGAGTAGCGCAGATACTCTTGCGCTGGATTTTCTTCTGTCTCGTGCCGAGGACGGC
>CAIWRB010000157.1 GCA_903914955.1 uncultured Chloroflexota bacterium
AAGATAGGCGGGGAAAATTTCGGGCAGGAGGGTAAAGACCTCAAATTGCATGGATGGATTTTAGCATAGAAAATTTTTCGGCCCGCGAAATCTTGAGAACCAATCTGCGGGATCCGTGTGATCGGCAACCCATCTTTTGACGTTAGAGGTAAATGAGAAACCAAATCCGCTGCTTGGCCGTGTTTTGAAAAAAATGGTAATATGATTACATGTACTTAAAAGGAAGTAAATGGAGCATGAACCGCAGGCGCAGGCGGACGAACTGGTTTGGCATTATTTTGCTGAGCCTGCTGGTTTTGGCCGGCGCGTATGTGGACCGGTTCATCGTCCCCAACCAGCCGCAATATGGCGTACCTTCGCCCACTCCAACCCGTTCGCCAGAGTCGTTCGTCACGGAAGCGCAGGATTATTTTAACCAGGGCAAATTGATCCCGGCCATTGCCTCCTATAAAGAAGCCATTAACTCTAACCCGAGCGACTCCACGATCTATGTGGCGCTGGCTCAAACACAGGTCTTTGCCGGTCAATATAAAGACGCACAGGACAGCGCTTCCTCCGCGATACTGCTTAATAAAAACAGTTCCATGGCTTATGCCGTATTGGGCTGGGCCATGAGCTTTCAGGGGAATTATCTTGAAGCCGAAAACAACATCAAACAGGCCTTGACCCTCGATGATCGAAACGCTCTGGCGCATGCCTATTATGTGGAAGTCCTGGTGGGGTACTCCTACACCCCCACCTCCCCGCCCGGCACCCTTGAAAAAGCCATCGAAGAGTCGAAGGTGTCCATGAATCTGGCGCCCGATAAACTGGAAACCTATCGCGCGCGCGGGATCGTTCTGGAAGCCACGGGTAATTATCAGGAAGCCATAGATCAATATAACCAGGCGGTCAAGATCAATGGCAACATCGCCGACCTGCACCTATCCCTCGGGATCAACTATCGCGTCCTGGGTTTTTATGATCAGGCCATCACAGAATTCATCAGCGCCAATTCATTGAATCCCGATGACCCGACGCCCGATCTGTACCTCTCGCGTGTTTACGCAACCAACGGTGATTACGTTCCCGCCATGCAATACGCCGAGTCGGCGATCGCGAACAACCCGGGCGATACAAAACTGCGCGGCAACCTGGGTGTGATGTATTATCGCAACGGCTATTGGGATAAATCCGCCAAGGAACTTGGTTTTGTGATCAACGGCGGATTTGCCGAGAACGGCGCTCCGCTCAACGCGATCAACCTCGTGCCGGATGATGCGCGCCTCGCGGAATATTATTTCACCTATGGGCTGGCGCTTTCGCGGCTGAACAAATGCGGCGAAGCACTGGATATTGTGAGAATGATCAATGAGCGCATTCCAACGAATCAACTGGCGATGGATAATGCGAACGCGATCATTGACCGCTGCCAGAAAAATCTCGAGCAGACGCCCATTCCTCCATTCCCGACTTCACCCGATCTTGCTCCTGCTCCGACAGCGACACCCACGTCCAAGCCATGAACATCCCCCCCAAGCGCGCGCTCTTTCGCCGTCGCAGCGATACTAATCTGTACCGCATGTTCTTCTGGGTCA
>CAIWRB010000158.1 GCA_903914955.1 uncultured Chloroflexota bacterium
CGGGCAATGTTACTCTACATCCCATCGTTGGTGACTTACAGAACTACTACGCCTTCACATGGGGTGACGCGCTCTTCATCGTCCTTGACCCATACTGGTACACACCGCCCGCCAAAGGCAATACCGCAGACCTGTGGAATCCTACCCTCGGCTCAGAACAATATCAGTGGCTCAAATCCACACTCGAAACCAGCAACGCCAAATGGAAATTCGTCTTCATCCATCAACTCATTGGCGGGCTGGAAAAAGACGGGCGCGGCGGCGTGGAAGTCGCTCCCTACCATGAGTGGGGCGGACTCAACCCCGATGGCTCCTACGGCTTCAATGAAAATCGCCCAGGCTGGGGCATACCCATTCACCAATTACTAATTCCCAATAACGTCACTGCCGTCTTTCACGGTCACGACCATCTCTTCGTTCAACAGGAACTCGATGGCATCATCTATCAGGAAGTACCCCAACCTGGCACTGCCCGACCCGACAGCACCGACAGTGCAGCCCAGTACGGTTACGTCAACGGCGCCATTCTCGGCGGCCCTGGTCACATACGCGTGATCGTAAGTCCTGAGCAGGTGACCGTGGATTACGTCCGCTCATATGTGGATGAAAAACCTGATCAACAGAACGGGCAGGTTGATTTCAGTTACATCATCAAGTAGGTCACGTCTGTGACATGACACTACAAGGTGCTAGAATCAAACTATGAAAACCATCCTCGTCGCTGACGACAAAGCCAACATCCGCAACCTTGTGCGTGAATATCTCGAAGCCGAAGGCTTTCGTATCGTCATCGCCTCAAACGGACGCGAAGCCGTTTATACCGCCCGCGCCGAAAAGCCCGACCTGATATTGCTCGACATCATGATGCCTGAAATGAGTGGTTACGACTTCATTAAAGCCTATCGCAAGGAAAGCGAAACGCCTATCATCTTGCTCACCGCGAAGTTAGATGAAACCGATAAAGTGTTAGGGCTCGAACTCGGCGCGGATGATTACGTCACCAAACCGTTTGGGATGAAGGAACTGACCGCGCGAATCAACGCTGTCCTGCGACGTGCGCTTCGTTCCCCTCTCGAACCTGATACGCTAAAGGTAGGCTGTATCAACCTCGACAAAGACTCCCGCACCGTCACCGCCACCAACCACCCCGTCAACCTAACTCCCTCTGAATTTGACTTGCTCTACATCTTTATGTCCAACCCAGGGCGAGTCTACTCCCGCTCAGAGTTGTTGCTCAAATTGCAAGGCACAACCTTTGAAGGCGCTGAACGGACGATAGACGTCCACATTCGTAATTTAAGAACCAAGATCGAACAAGACCCATCCAACCCGCAATACATCCAAACTGTCTTTGGAGTTGGCTATAAATTTTCTTCCGAACACCCTGCTGCCTGAAACTTGACACTTGGAACCTAACACTTGAAACTAACTTACAAACTTACCCTCGCCTTCCTGCTTATCAGTCTGCTTGCTATCGGGCTGGCGGCGCTCTTTATTCAAGGGCGCATCGCCTCCGAGTTCAACCGCTACCTTGAAGGGCAACAGCAAAACAACTTCGTCCTCGCCGTGCGCTCCTATTACAACGAAAATAACACTTTTAACGGCGTAGATACCTACCTGCGGGAAAATCAATTATTGCCTCCGCTCAACGAACTCAACCCACCGCCACAGCCTTATGTTCTTGTGGATTCAAAACGTGTGGTGATTGTTGCGTCTGCGCCTTATGTTATAGGTGAAAAGGTGAAACAGGGAGAAATTGACAAAGGCATCCCCATAGAATCAAATGGTGAAGCCGTCGGTACAGTGATTTCAACGGGACAGCCCCTCGCTCGCAAGCCGCTCGACCAAAAATATATTGACCAAATTAACCAAGCCCTATGGATTGCCGCATTCGGCGGTATGCTCATTGCCCTTCTCCTCGGACTCCTAATTGCCCGCTCGCTTACCCGTCCCATCCGTGAATTGACTCATGCCACGCATAAAATGGCGCAGGGCAAACTTGAACAGGAAATCCCCGTCCGTTCGCAGGATGAACTTGGCGAACTGGCACAAGCGTTCAACCAAATGAGCGCCGATCTGACCAAAGCGAATCTGGCCCGCAAACAAATGACGGCGGATATCGCCCACGATTTACGCAATCCACTCACGGTCGTTAGCGGATACCTTGAGTCGTTACAAGACGGCAAACTCAAATCCACGCCTGAGCGTTTCGCCATTATGCAAATGGAAGTCCAACATTTGCAACATCTTGTCGAAGACTTACGCATGCTCTCACTGGCAGATTCAGGCGAGTTAAGGCTTCATCTCGAACCAATTGCACCTGCTGAATTACTGGAAAGTGTTGCATCGGCATATCGCCATCAGGCAGAAGTGCAGAAGATACAACTCAAAATTGAGACGGACGCAAACCTGTCCACAGTCAACCTTGATTCTGAACGAATGGAACAGGTAATTGGGAACCTCATCAGTAATGCATTACGGTATACACCTGAAGGCGGGGAAATTTTATTGTCTGCGAAGCAGTTTCCAGGGAGTCTGATTTTGGGCGTCGCAGATACTGGAATAGGCATATCGCCAGACATCCTGCTGCACATTTTCGAGCGTTCATATCGTGGCGATTCTTCTCGAAGTGGAACCGAATCAGGGTTGGGGTTGGCAATTGCTAAATCCATTGTTGAATTACAAGGAGGAAACATCAAGGCAGAACAACGGGCAGAGCAGGGAAGCAAATTCTTAATTGCCATCCCAATCCAGTGATTGGACAGCCTTGTTATAATTGTGCTGGCTACTTATTTATCCGCCCTAGATTGGAGAAATGAAACAATTCTTTGAGTGACACGAGTGGACATAAGTGGACAATTTTCTCGACTTTTAACAAATCGCCCATCAATTGCTTGACAGTCTCTACGTCCCAATATAGAATGAGTCCTGTTGAAGTTCCTTCATCCGTTTGGTTTTTTGGATCTTGGGTAGGAATATCGCCAGTTTAGTTCTAATATTTTTCGAAAAAGTTTGTGACCTTAGCGTGTAGCCTTAAAAATCGTAATAAAACGTAACAAGTAATGCATGACATTTACCATGTTTTTGCAACGAGTTACGAAAATAGCCCAAAAAGGGCTTAAAATTGAACTTATCATTAGTATGCCAAAAAGTTACGCACCGCGATTTCAATCCCCGTCGGGACCGCCAAGAATAAATGAAAAAACCGCCCAAAAAGGCGGTTTTTTTGTTGCTTATTGCCAGTTTTCGCGTGAAAATAGGTCTGAAAAACGGTTATGCACCGCATTTTTGTCTATTAGACACCTCTTAACGAACCCGCGATCTCAGAACCGAATCTTTACTGTATAAACCCAAATCGGTCAAGCTAACTATGCGATTGCATTTCTCCTTTTTTCTACGATGGAAATGATACAGTTTTTCAATAAACTATGGTGGATGAACAAGTA
>CAIWRB010000159.1 GCA_903914955.1 uncultured Chloroflexota bacterium
AGGCGTCTTCGCCGCGATTCGAAATTGGGAAGCAAAGCATGTTCATTGATCCGTTTCTATTGCTGCATCGCGCTCACAGATTTCCGTAATCTGCATTTACAGAAGAAAAGGATTTTGATTGGAAATATTATTCTTTCATCTACCTTCAAACTGCTCATCTCATGTACAACGATATCGCAAACACAAGTAGCGGGAAATGCAGACTTGAAAAAAAATATTCAGCCTTTGCCAACATCAAAAGGACATAAAGTTGTCAGCGGAGCATCCAGCGGAACAGGAACCTTGTCTCTCGCTGAACAGATTCAACCTGGATTGATCCTGCTTGATTTGAGTACGCCCCTGGACGGGAATCCATTCCTTATTTGTGAACACCCAATCCGTCAATGGTATCCATTGATAAATCTACCTGTTGAAATAAGCAAAGCACTATTCAGCAGATATTACTGTCGCGCACTCACTAGCGAGAAAAACAATGACCAGGAAAATTGCCGCCAGTTGCAGCCTGATACGGCGCCAAGTTTTCTGACGGCGATCCTTCTTGCTGTTGTTCTTGCTCTGATCCTTTATAGATGATGAAGCACTCTCATTATTAATTTTCATGGCGTATCCTTTGTCTGATGCAGAAGTGATTATTTATCAAGCGTCCACTTGAGTTGGAATTCCACTTCCTCGGACGAGTCATCTCTCTCATGTTCGATGTTGACGAGGACAGTAGCAGGTATGGAGATTCGCTCACCCGCCACTTGAATTTGAAACCTCTGGCCTTGCTCAATACAGTCAGCGAGTCTCCGTAGTTTTTTGACGAACTGCTTCACAGGATAGTTCTTCTCAATATCACGTTTTCGTTTTTTCTTTTGCATTATCATTTGCTGTCTCCTTTAATCATGATCTGGCCATTTCAAGCGCCATCGCGCTGCGCGCACAAAAGCGGATTTCAGCCAAAAATATCCGCAAGCAAGGAACATGAGAATATCCATCAGAAGGAACATGAGTTGAAGTTTCATTTTTTCTCCTTTTTTCAAGCGCGAAAGTGTGGGACGCCCTACTCCATTGTTCCAAACCAACCCCTGCGTTCCAGCCACTTGATCAATTCCAGCACGGGCGAAATCGTCAGCGAAAGAACAAGAATGATCAACCAGTCCACCAGCGGGAGGCTAAAAGTATTGAACGGTTCATGCAGGGCAGGCACATAAATGATGAGCAACAGTAAACCAATTTCCCAAAAAATCGCTGTATTCAGCCACTTATTGGAAAAGGGTTTTTGAAATACTGAAAGTCGGTCAGAACGGAAGTTGTAGGCTTTGAAAAACTGGATTAGCACCAGCGAGACGAAGGTCATTGTCATCGCTTCCACCTGACTACGCCCAGAGTTAGTCGCCCAGATGAACAGTCCAAGATTAATGAGCGTTGACCATACTCCGCCTGCCAGCATTAACGCGACAACCGGTCGGGTAAAAATTCCCGTGCGAGGGTTACGCGGCTTGCGCTTCATCAAACCTTTTTCAGCTGGGTCTACTGCCAGCGCGAGAGCGGGCAAGCCATCTGTAGCCAGATTGACATATAGGATTTGTACTGCGGTCAATGGGAGAGGCAAACCCAGCAGAACAGAACCAGCCATCAATCCAATTTCGCCGATATTTGAGGAGAGCAGGTACATCAGATATTTTTTGATGTTTTCAAATACCCCACGTCCTTCCTCCACGGCCGCCACGATCGAAGCAAAATTATCGTCAGTCAACATCATCGCGGCGGCTTCTTTGGTAACATCGGTGCCGGTGATTCCCATTGCAATTCCAATGTCCGCTTTCTTAAGCGACGGGGCGTCATTCACGCCGTCGCCGGTCATTGCCACAATGTGACCGTTGGCTTGCAGTGCAGTCACCACGCGCAGCTTGTGTGATGGGGATACGCGCGCGTAAACATCAATCGTTTCGACCTCACGTTGAAATTGCTCGTCGGTCATCTCTTCCAATTCCGCACCAGTCACCACTCTTCCAGTCTTGAGCAATCCTAATTCACATGCCACAGCTTTCGCCGTCACGGGATGGTCGCCGGTGATCATCACCGCTCGAATGCCCGCTTGCTCGCAAATTGCAATTGCATTTTTGGCTTCAGGTCGCGGTGGATCGATCATGCCTGCCAACCCTAAAAATGTCATGCCGCTTTGCGCCGTTTCAAGTGTGGCATTTGGTTTGGAGGAAATCGCAAGCACACGCAGCGCCTCGCCCGCCAGTTCATGCGCTACCGCCAGCGCTTGTTTTCGCCCCACCTCATCGAGCAGCTTCACACCATCGGCGGTCAACTGCCAATCGCAACTGTCCAGGATCATTTCAGGCGCACCCTTGGCGTACGCAGTCAGATTTCCATTTGTCTGATGCAGAGTGGTCATACGTTTTGTTTCGGATGAGAACGGGATTTCCTGCACTCGTGGATATTCTGAATCAAGCGACTCTTTCTGCAACCCGGCTTTTGCCGCAGCGACGATCAACGCCCCTTCAGTTGGGTCTCCTTTGATTGTCCATTCGCTACCCGATTCATTTTCCCCGTCACCGACCAGGTGCGTATCAGATGCCAGCGTGGCGGCGATCAATAGTTTTTGCAATCCAATTGTCGGCGGAATTGATCCATCACCGTTGAGCGAAAACTCGCCAACTGGCGAATATCCCGATCCCGAAACATTGAACAACTGTCCAGCGGCGAAAATTTTCCGCACGGTCATTTCATCCTTGGTGAGGGTACCGGTCTTGTCTGAACAGATGACGGATGTACTTCCAAGTGTTTCCACAGCGGGCAATCGACGGATAAGCGCGTTGCGTTTGACCATTTTTTGTACCCCGATTGCCAGCGAAATGGTGACGACGGCGGGCAGGGCTTCGGGCACAACTGCCACTGCCAGCGCGATCCCGAAGATGAGCATCTCAACGAAGGGCTGTCCGCGCACCAATCCGAGTGCGACGATGATGGCAACCACTACAAAAGCCGCGCGAGCCAACGCCGTGCCAACTTTATCCAAATTTTGCTGGAGCGGTGTTCTGGTGGTTTCCACCGTTTGCAAGAGTTGAGCGATCTTGCCGAACTCGGTTTGCATTCCAGTCGCGACGACTAATGCTTTGCCACGTCCGTAAGTGGCAGCGGTTCCAGCATATACCATGTTCTTGCGGTCGCCGACAGGCAATTCGTTAATAGGAAGCGGCTCGGCGTGCTTCTCCACCGCGATTGATTCGCCGGTCAGCGCGGCTTCTTCAATTTGCAGATTCACCGCTTCAAGCAGACGGGCATCGGCAGGCATACGATCACCGGTATGCAAGAGGATCACATCGCCCGGCACCAGATCACGCGACGGGATCTTTACTTCCGCCCCATCGCGCAGAACAGATGCGGTGGGGGCTGCCATTTGCTTCAACGCTTCAATCGCGCGTTCGGCACGATATTCCTGAATGAATCCCAGCAATACCGCGAACAACACGATCACCGCAATCGCAATCGACTCGATGCCGTGTCCCAGAAAAAGGGAAAGGGCGGTTGCGCCAAGCAGAATCAAAATCAGGATATTCTTGAATTGTTCCAGTAAAATTTCCCAGGCGGATATACGTTTCGCCGCCTGAATTTCGTTCACGCCGTATTGCAGAGCGCGTTTGATCGCCTCTGTTTGACTCAATCCGTTGGGCTGGCTTTTGAGTTCGGTAAAGACTTGTTCGGTTGTCTGGGTATGCCAGAATTTATTTGGTTCCATAACTCTATTTTTTCACTCCATTATTGGTTGTGTCCTGCAAATCTTCGCGCCGGGGGATGCGGGACTTGAAGACGAAATTATCGAACAGGCAAATCAACCCGCCCAGGATTGTCAGGAGAATCACACCAATGAAATCTGCCGCAAAGGCGATGATCTCCTCGAACGAAATGACGAGACTCATACCTCCGGCTCCGGTGGCGACAGTAGGCTTCCAGAGTTTGCGAAAGCGTGGAAAATGGGAAACAGAATGCGGGGGGTTAGACATGGGAATCTCCTTTTTGCAAAATCGGATTTTATTTCATAGATTTATATTTTGAGCTTCAAGGCTGGCTATTTGCGCCAATCGGCTTACCGTATCTTGAAGCGGCTTGAGGGATACATCTGCGCCGGAATAGCGCTCATAATAGCCGAATGGATTGTCAAGATCCCGTATTAGCATGAGCAGAAAAATCATCAAATACGAGATAACGACCACGAAAAACAATGACTCGTAAAACGGCTCGATCTTGGCTAATATCAGCCCGATACAAAGAAGAATAGTGGTCATGTCGGCTATCAGATAGCCCGAAGAAATAAAGGATGTCTCTCGAATGGTATGAATGCGTATGAGGGTACGTCTGAGATTACTCTGCTCCTGTTTCAGTCGAGCTATCAATGTCGCTTGAGTCCATTGTTCCATTTTTGCGAACTGGGGCGTCAGATCGTTGACCTGATCCATCAATTCTGATGAGTGGTGCTTTTTATGGAACCAACTCAGAATATCTTCACTCAATAGCGATAGCAGGATCAGGCACGCGCCGACTTTCGCTTCCGGTTTTGTCATTCTGATGCCGGACACTTCCTGTGTCAGATTCTCCAAACAGGCACTCAATTCGCCGGGAAGACGCTCGCTTTCCTTAAAATCCGAAAGAACACCGTTGAGAAGAAATCCCATTAGAAAAACGTTGGCGGCAACGATCCCAGAGAACAACGGGTTGATCGAGATCACTTCCCACCCCAGGAAGTGCACAACGAGTTTCGCACATAAGACTACCAAAACGATGGCGCTTACTCGTAACAAAAGGCGATATTGGTTGTTGATTTTCATAGTTGACTATTTTCCTTTTTGGGTTGCTATTAATCTGCATCCATGACTGCATGACCGGCATACAAGATGACCAGCAAAATTCCTGTGACCATCATACTGGCGTGGAATTTATAAAGCGCTTTACGAAAAAATACGGGGACAGCTCTCCACTTGAAAAGCAATCCGGTTATTACCAAAGCACCCGTAAGGATCAACCCCAATTCAGGAAATGGGTTGGCAATGCAAGACGACAAAGTAAGATGCAGAATTCCCAATCCCAATGCCGCGATACTCAAATAAGTATGAAGGGACATCAGCAATTTTTTCTGGAGGTTATTCATACGACGGACAAAATTCTTCAGAGTTCCTTCAATAGGCATATATCTGATCACAGCCCTGGAAATTAAATCGACTATAACCGGAGCACTAGCCGCGCCAAAAAACCATGCGGTTGCTTCTCCGGTAAATTCGTTACCGCTGTTATTCTGCAAAGCCTCGCGAAACGAGAAGTAAGTCTGCACTAAGCTGGAGACTGTTCTGCCACTATCTGCCAATTCATATAGCCCAACAAACAGTAAAGCGAATCCCACGAGTGAAATAAGCATCACCCCGATGAAAACCGAACCGAGGATAGATGATGAATTTTTATTGGTAGTCATGAAAATTATCCTTTGCTTTATCCGTTTTCATGGTTGACCCGTTATCGCGCCATGTTGTTTTCGGGTTACTATTTTCACCCGTCGGAGCGGCTCATTGAAAATTTCAAAGCCGTCCTCGTTGCGTTTTAGAATTTTTCGGCGGTTGGCACTACTTCCCATTACGCGTACATGTGGATAGGAATGTCGGTCAATCTCCAAACCATTCGCGTCAAACAAAATTGCTGTATCACTGTGGTTGTTCCAAACCTGGTTAATCGTCCACAACAAATTTATCCAGATACACTGGTCATTTTGATCCTTCGATTCATTCTGCCCGCTTTGAACCACCACAACCATGTTTTGCTCAAAAATTAGATCATCAGGGAATGAATAGAATACCTGCCCGCGCAGGCTGGCAAGCACCCAGCCAGACATGGGTTGTGCAACCGTACCCTTATTGGTAAGGGTGACAGACTCTTGCAAACCATTATTTTCTACTGTTTTGATTTTCAATTTAGCGCCTCTCAATAGACCAGCGCAGATGATCTGTGAATTTCGTTTAGACATTCTTTCTCCTTTGACATTACACACAAACAGGCAATGACTGGCAATAAAAAGCCAGACGAACTAATGCGTGCCCAAGGGAAAGAAACTGGTTTTCACCATTTTCTTTCGGCAACAGTCACAGCAATCGGAGATTACTGTGCGTGAGGCAACTTATAAATTATGATTTTTTTGGAGGGGGGGAACCGGGTGATAAATAGGCAGATTGAAAATCCAGATTCATTGGTCTGTATTTTGAAAAATTAAGATCTGCAATTTCTGCGCCATTAGTGGATACAACAATAAAATCACCATCAAATTCAGCATGCTCAAACAGATTGTAATTCTCGGCGTCAACTTCGAAAATTTCCGGTACGAATAGGCCAACCTGAATAAACGGCAAAATTGCCAGACTGCCTAAACAAAAGCAGAGGATCAGTGTTGCCAATGAAATTCGGAAATTACGTTGATTAATCATCATTGATGTACTTTATATCTTATTGAACAAGGATCAGAATCCTAATCTGAATTATTTACTCAAACAAAACTTAACAAAAAAGACCACCGCCCGGAAGGCGATGGTCTTGCGTTTTCTTTCAAACAGCCGGGAAATCTCTTTCCGTCTTGACGACTGTTTATCCCAAAAAGCTGGGTGCTACTCCCCATCGGAGTAATTAAAGTTTACAGGATTCGGAAATGTAAGTCAATGATTATTTGTAAGATTATACGGGTTACATTTATCCAATCACCTTTACTAAAAAAAGGATACTTTCAACCTGCGTGCCATTCTAAAATCAAGGCGTGGCACACTATAAGTAGAAGTCACTGTATTGATGTTAAACCCTCCTAAATTGGATGTTCCACTTCGCCCAACATAAATGGGTCAGGATTCAACAGAAATAAATCAAGACAAGCCTGCGTACAGAAATAAATTCGTTCGCCGTGATATATAGCGCTGGGATAATTCGTCAGGTCTTCGACTTTACCTCCGCAGGCAGTTTTGTGTTCAGACGGTTGAGTTGCAGGAACAGTTTGAGTCAATATTTCAGTTCTCCTATCTAGTTTATAAAATATATTATACAAGAAAGAAGGTGACCTTACATTCTCATTGCCATTGGAAGCGTGAACAGGACAACATTCAAGATGGTAAGGATAACCATTAACACTGCGTAGGGGATAAATGTCCCCCATACTTTTCCACTGGCGCTGTTAATTTTTGCGATGCGATAAGCAACGTAAAGCGAACCGAGGAAACCAAGCGCGAGCAAACTAAATTGCAGGAATTGAATGATGCCCATACCCACGATCGCGGGGGATGCGCCGTGGAACGTCATGCCGAACAATCCCATGGCAGTATAGTAAATGGACTTGCCTTCTGCCAGCAAGTGGAATAGGTTGTGCGCGATATGTCCCGCCATATCCAAAGCGATAATGGCATACCCGAAGCGGGTGAAGTTTTCAATAAGCGAGACCTTATTGAACTTGCCTGCCACCCATGAAGTGAGACCGAGTAATCCTACGGGGATGGCTAGGGAGATCGCAAATGTGATGCTGAATGTGATCGCATAATTGGTTGTGCCCACAAGGTTCTCGAGCCACTTCAACATCGAACCCC
Source organism: uncultured Chloroflexota bacterium (assembly GCA_903914955.1). Taxonomy (GTDB): domain Bacteria; phylum Chloroflexota; class Anaerolineae; order Anaerolineales; family Villigracilaceae; genus Villigracilis. Next base: position 7,596 of record CAIWRB010000159.1, read on the forward strand.
ATACTTCGAGCATAGTCACATTTTGCGCAAACACAATACCCATGATGACCGCTGAAAGGAATGCCTCTTCCAGTTTCGGTTTGCGGATGAACCATAATTCCTTTGTGGGAGGACGAACAGTTAATTGAATGGAATTATTGGGGCAGCCCTTGATACATTCCGCGCACAGCACACAGTTGGCGCTGGAGGTCATTGTCTTGGGGAATTCAAACAAGGGACAAGGCGCGGAATTATCTGTGCCTTTATAGCAAGCGGAAATTGTGCAGGTTGCGCAGATCTCAGGAGTTCCACGCAGACTCAACATTCCGTTGCGGGCATAATTGCCTGATAATCCGCCGAGGAAACAAACGTAGCGGCAGAATGTTCGACGCTCGTAAAATGCACCTGAGACGATCACGCCGGTTGTGAGGGTCAACATCAAGATTCCAGATCCAAGCGGATTCTCCACCACGCCCCAGACATGGTCGCTCCAGGTGATGAAGATGAAGAGCGCGTCGATGATCCAAATGCCATATTTTTTCAGGAACTTGGGTACGGGGCGATTGTTGCCAACAAAGTTTTGAACAAGATCATTGATCTTTGCAAACGGACAGATGGCGCACCAGAAACGTCCCATGAACAGGAAGATGATCGGGATGAGAGGCCACCACAGCACCCAGGTCAGGGCAGTGCCGAAATTATCATGGGCGGCTTCGGGGCCAAGAATTAACTCAAACATGATGACCATGAAAATGATCAGGGTGGGCCATTGAATGATTCCAGGATACCAGCGGCTGCGCAGGAAACTATCGATCCATTTGTTATTGAGCAAATTTCCGCCCTTTAGCCAGGATGTGTTTTGATTGTTGATCGGAGTTGTCATCGGGATAATCCTCAAAAAATATTTACTTGCGAATAATAATGGGCCTGCGTTTGAGAACAGCTGCTGCCGCGATCACTATGCCATTGACACCAAAGAAGCCAGCCAGTACTGCGTAATTCACGCCGAGCATACGGCCAACCTCAAACGGGAATTCAACGATGGTTGTTTCACCATTGACTATGAAATGAACATTGAACATCCACTCGCCTGATTTAGCGAGAGATAGGCTGCCCGCATATTCGCCAGATTCCATTGTTGGTTCAAGCATTACAGTAATATCTTCTTCACCGTGTGCATCAGCCGCAGGTTCATTAGGTTTCATCACACCGCTAGCTGGGGACTCAGCTGCCATTCCCATTCCAGCCATATCATTATTGCTCGTCATCACACCAACGGCTGGAACCTCTGTCGCCATATCCATTCCTTCAGCGGGCATGGCGGAGACTTCCACTTCCGCGTTTGTCACGGGCATCCCCATCGCGTCTGTGATCCGAATATGGAATTGAGTCTCGCCAGCTTTGACTGGTTCAACGAAGATCAATGTGATGTGATATCCATTGACTTCCTGTTCGCTTCCGCTATCCCCGCCATCGGCAAATACTGTTCTTGGGAATGCCAACAGTAAAGTTGAAATGATCAACAATCCCGAAATCAACCCGCGCAATTTTTTGCTCATCGTGTGTAAGTCTCCTTGTTCAGCAAACTTGCACAATCTTAAATGCAGAAGCCTTTACCTATAAGCGTGGAATGGCGTAATGCGGCATACGCCAAATGGCGTATGCCGCATGTCATGGACTGGTTGTGATTTAAATGCAAAAGGTTATTGAGTATCGCTCAATAACCTTTTAGAAAAGAAGATATTCGTTTTGATTTAGATGACTGGAAGCCGAATCGATAATCGTGTGCCTGCGCCCGCTTTGCTCTGGACCTCAAGCCTGCCTCCGATCAACTCGGAGCGTTCTCGAATCCCAAGCAGCCCAAAGTGCCCGTTTGGCGCAAAGTCTGTTGGGCTTTTGGGAATGACGAAACCAATACCGTCATCTCTGATTTCCATTTTGATTTCTTGTTCGCTGAAATTGATATTGAGTGTCGCATGAGTAGCTTGTGCGTGACGGATAACATTGCTCAAGGCTTCCTGTGCGATGCGATATAAAGCCAGCTCGACCTCACTCTTGAGTCGTTGTTCTTGTCCTGTGCGATAAAATTCCACAGGTAAAGTTTTTGTCTCACGAGCCAGCATTTCAAGCGCCGTGGTCAGTCCCAGATCTTCGAGATAAATGGGACGCAAAGCACGTATGATGCGCCGCAGATTATCAACCGTCTGTTCTGCGAGACTTTCCAATTCCTGAAGCGATTGCCTTCCTTTTTGATCTTTTATCAATTTCTCAGCCAACTGCACACGCTGCTTCAAAGCGATCACCGATTGAATGGTTTCATCATGTAATTCGCGGGCCAATCTCAATCGTTCTTCTTCTTGAGCTGAAGTGATCGCACCGATGTAATTGTGCAATCCCTCTTGGGCCGCCTGCACCTTGCGAGACATTTCAGCGAGTTCTTTTTGCAGATCCCGCACTTCAGAGATCCCTCCCACGGATTCTTTGATGGCATTGAAATCTCCCCAAGCAAGCGCGGCGGCTTTTGTCTCCAGCTTTTGCAATGGCTGAACAATTCGTGTCGCTACGAACCATAGCGCAATTAGCGCAAGAATGAAAGCAGGCACTATTACAAGCGGAGCCATTTGCGTGAGTTCCAAAGATGGACTGACCACCATTTGCCATTCTTCTGTGGTGATCAACGCCCAGCCTGTAGGCGCAATGGAACTGTATGCGACAACATGCTCAACTTTGTTTTGCTTTAGATAAGTTGTTCCACTTTCACCGCGCAGCGCCTCTGCCACACCTGGATGATCGGGCGAGAGATCCCCCATCATAAGCGAGGCATTGGAAAACAATAATTGGCGCGAAGAATCAAGAAGATAGATCATTACATGATCGTTGTCAGGATAAGAGGCTGATAGAGTCGTTTGCGCGAGTGTCTCGGGAGAGAACGCGCCAGCCACCACGATGTTAAGAGAAGGAACAACCTGTGAAACGATGACGAAAAATCTTTTTGAGGTTGGATCAAGTATTGGGGTAAAGAAAACTGGTTCGGGAGTCGATGCGAAAAGAGAGGCGAGGGAAATATTTTTTTGTGCTGCCCAGTCCCAAAGTCCAGAAGGGGATGTGCTTGTGATGAGTCTCCCATCCATATTCAGATAGGCGAGTCCGCCATCAAAGTCTGATGTAAGATCGTTTGTTGCAGATATGGATTTAGTGTCGTTGGATATTTCGACTAGCGCAACAAGATATGAAATACTGGTGGCGCGGTGATGCAATTCAGAGGCCAGCGCCGCCGCCGCAGATCGAACGGCGCGTTCATCGCGTTCACCGACGAGGGCGCGCATATCCCGTTGATGTAGGGAGATGCTCCCAAACGCGATCAACAATAAAAGAATTGTGAGCGGAAGAACTGTGATGGCAAGTAGCTGCACGGTGAGGCCGCGCAAAAAAGGAGTGTGCGGCTTTTTCATTCTTCAGGAACAGTTCCAGAGATTTGCAAGATCCAACCGAGTGCAACACCGCGCATGACCGCTTCGGTACGGCTGCTGGCTTGAAGTTTTGCAAAGATGTGCGCGAGATGTCCCTGCACGGTGCGGTCGCTAATGCTCAATTGCATGCCGATCGATTTATTTGTATATCCTTTTGCCGCAAGCCGCAATACATCGAGCTCACGGTCGGTGAGCGGTTCAACGGGAGTTTTTTCGGATCCCTTGAATAGATTTGCCATCAATTTTTTCGTGATAGCCGGATCAAGCGCGGACTTGCCTTCATGTACATCGCGCACCGCTTGAATGAGTTCATCCGTGCTGGCAGTTTTGAGAACATATCCGTTTGCACCCGCCTGCAAAACAGCCATGACATAAGGTTCATCATCATAGGCTGTCAGGATCAACACACCGACTTCAGGTAAATGGGAACGTACCCAGCGGGTCACTTCGATGCCGCTGACTTTTGGCATTTGGATATCCAACACGGCCACGTCTGGTTTATATTTTTGGATGAGGGTTTGAGCTTCTTCGCCGTCAGCTGCTTCAGCAACGACTTGAATATCCTTCGCACTTTCGAGCAGTTGACGAATCCCAGCTCGGACGATGTTGTGGTCGTCCGCTAAAAGAACGTTGATTTTTATTTTAAACTTGGGCAAAGGACGCCTCCGTAAAAAGAAGTATATCGCTTTTCTCTCCTTGATTTATAAACAGCCTAAACACGAAGGGCACAAAAGATAAAATGGTATTCTTGTTTTGCTACTGAATCTTGAATTCAATATCTTCCTTGTAATCCAGCGTATCCTTGGCGACTTTTACAGTCAACATCCAATTGCCGCTTTCATTGAAGTTGGCTTTGATAGAATATTTTCCTCCGCCTTGATCGGTGGCAAGACCGTTCATGCCCATTCCACTCATATCGGTATGATCAGCCGCAACGTTTACCGCGGCACCTTCAATCGAATTTCCATCCTTGTCTGTGATGGTTAGAAGTAATTGCACATCACCCATCATGGCAGGGGATGGATCTGAAGTGACAACTATATTCACAGCTTTATTAGAGGAAGTGATCTCTTGCATCGGGGCAGAGCCTCCGCAAGCGCTGAGTACAATAGTCAGTCCGAAGAGCAGGCTAACAATGATCATTTTACGCATTTGATTTCTCCTATGAAATTAATTTTATTCATATTGGCATTATTCATTGGCACAGTATGTACCGATGTTATAGCAACCAATATAAGGATTTCCCCTCATTTCAACCAGAGCAATTTGACGCAACAAAAATAGGCAATATTGCCTATATGAGGGCGGAGTGATCAAAAATCTGCGGCAAAAGAAATTGTGTATGGCAGGTTATGCGGCAGTGTATTTTATGAATTGGTTTTTTTGTTGATGTTTTGTGGTTCAGGCCTGCCCGCTCAATTTTTTGACCTGACTTATCAGTGCATGCCAGATGGGGCAGCGATCATAAATAGCACTGAACATGAGCATGCCGCCGAGCAGGCGTAAAAGCCAATTTGCTTGCGTTAGCCACCCAATCAGAACAATGGCAGTGCCCGCCCCCACACGGATAAAACGATCCATGCTCGAAAGACCTGCTGGAGCTGGGTCGTATCCACTAGCAAGTGTTTCGAAAAGCGACTGCAGTATACCGGCAGGTTTTGCTCCTACCTGTCGCAGAGTCTCTTTTCCATCTCGATAGACGATCAGGGTAGGGATGCCGTAGACTTTGAGTTCGCGCAGCAAGTCCTGATTCTCATCAGCATTAATCTGCCAAAGGTAAACGCGTCCGTTATATTTCAATGCCAGTTTTTCCAAAATCGGTTTGACCATTTTGCAAGGTCCACACCAGGGGGCCCAAAGATCAACCACTACAGGATTGGGATTTTGTTTGAGTTTTTCAAAAAATTCTTTAGAGTTCATTTGTAAAACAGGGCACGGTTTTCACCGTGCCCTGCTCCAACATAATATTTTATTATTTCTTGAGGCTACTGAGTTTAAACAGGGCATACAGCGGACAGAAACCGACAGCGCTTGTCAGAAGCATTACTACTCCGAGCACATCTGCCACAACCGCCAGCCCGCCGCTGAGTACGCCACCAAATCCCAGATAAAGTAACACGATGCCAGCAACAACTCGGAGGATACGGTCTATGTTCGATTCGTTCAATTTCATTTTAGTCTCCTGTGGGTAAGTGAAAATAAGAATATAACCACTTACTTTGATGCAGGTCTCCCAAAAAAGTTACACTTCAGATGGTTTCGAAAAGGCTTGTTCAATTAGGGCTTTCCGCCTTGACCACCAGCGCCAGAAGCAGAGCCATTCCCATTTACGCTTCCACCAGAGTTACCATTCTCGTAGTTATTTTGATTGGTTCCAGGATCTTGCGGCATTGGTGTACCAGCAAGTGGATTGATATTTCCGTTTTGTTGACCTGTCCCATCCAGCGCAGGTGTGTAGGATGATGTTTGCGGTGTAACGGGGCTGTCAGTTGCCAATGGAGTCTGTGTGGTACGGATTTGGTTCTGACTCTGGTTTTGATTCTGTTCGCGGGATGTCTCTGGATCAGCAAGGTTGCTTTCAATCTGTCCCAATTGAGTATGCAGCATATCACGTGTTTGTTGCAAAATTGGCTCACACTCCGTACAGGATCCAGATTGAAGTTGGGTCATCGACTGTTCCTGTGTTTGCAGCTGCTTTCGGATTTGTTCAATCGCGGCGCTCATTGAAACATCATCAAGAGTTGTAGCTAATTGCAGTGCCTGCTGAATTCTGTCCTGCGTTCGAATGGATGATTCGGCGGGCGGTGTGATTCCTGCAAGGGTCAGTACGGCCATCTCTTCAGTGCGATTCTGTACCTGATCCATTAGCAATTCAATTTTCATATTGGGGTCAGATGCGAGCCAGACCCTTACATCTTCGCTCATCAGTTTGATCTGATAAAGCGGTTGGGTGGGAAGGTCATCCTGCGCAGCGGAAACAGTGGCGCTTCCTCCGAATAGCAGGCCAAGTACAACAAGGACAGACATAATTAGATTCATAGCAAATTTCTCCTTTTGTTGAAAGATTGTCATCCACCAGTTGTGACGCCGTTCTTCGCTTGCAGATACGGCCTGTGCCAGGAATCTGCCTCTGGCGCGGGTAGCAGCTTGAGGGTCACGCGCAGAAGCGGGTTTGAGTTCGTCCAGTAAAGCCGCGAGACGAGGGTCAATTTTTTCATCATTAGTCATGTTCATACCTCATCATCCAAAAGAATTTTTTGCAAGTGTGCCAGCGCGCGATGTTGAAGGGATTTGATTGCTCCAACAGGTTTGTTCAGTGCGCGCGCAATCTCTTCGTTCTCCCAGCCTTCGAGAAATTTGAGGGCGATCACTTGTCCCTGATCCACGGTTAATTCCAGCAATGCGCCGCGCACGTGATGTTGACGGATATTCAGGCAGGCATTTTCTTCGGTATTTTGACAATCAGGTGTGTCATCGTCGAGGATACTTTCAGGTGATTCATGCCGATAATGATCCACGATGAAGTTGTGCGCGGTGCGGAAGAGATAGGCTTGCAGATAATCACGCGGTCCTCTGCCTTTTTGTAATGCTTGAAGAAAACGACTGAATGTTTCAGCGACGCAATCTTCTGCTGTGCAGGCATCGCCAAGCAATCGAACGGCGTAACGATATAAGCGCGGGCTGTACAGATCGTAAATCTCTCCAAGAGCGCGTGTATCAAGTTTTTGTGCCTGTGCTAACAAATCTGGTTTTGGAATCACGGTGACTCATTTCATACGACGTTGAACATAGTTAAAAGATACGGGCAGGAAGCAAAATAGGAGTGTGGAAACCACACTCCTATTTTGCTTCTTCATTAACTTATTTAGGGATTGCCATTACCTTGACCATTACCATTTCCGCCCGACCACATCGGACTGCCGTTTGCATCACGGAAGGTATAGGTTTGGGAAGTTGAGTCAATGGTGACGGTGATGGCGCTGTACAGTCCCCGGTCCCCAATGAAACCATTGATGGTGACCGCTTCGCCAGCTTGCGGAGCAAAGCCGATGGACTGGCTGTAGCGTGAGCTGCCGAGTTGAACATAAAGGATCGTGCCATAGTCAAGAGTGACGCTCATGCCAGCTAAATCAAAGCTGTTCGTGATTCCATGTACTGTGCTTGCACCACTGATATTTGCCTGTGGAATTCCTGTGCCGGTAGCCTGTCCGCCAGCGCTGTTGCTTTGTCCATTGGAACCTTGTGCACCATTGCCCTGTCCATTGGAACTTTGTGCGCCGCTTCCACCTTGATTGCCATTGCCATTCGTGCTTGTAATGATGATTTGATATTGGTCAGCAGGCAGATATTGCGGCTGATAGGTTTCACCAGTTTGTTGAGCCAGTGTGCTGGTGAAAGCCTGCAAGTGATTGAAAGAGCCGTTCATCAGGCTGTTATAAACAAGTTGAATATCGGAGTTATCTGTTTGGGCAAAGCGGGTCTGCAGATCGAGGATATCAATCTCTTCGATGGCAGCACCCACTTTCAGTGCGTCGCCGATGGAGAGATTGCCCTGTGCCATCAGTTGAGTGTACAAAGCCTGAAGGTCAGGATTTGTAAATTGTCCAGGAGTAAGCGCGGGGTCGGTCAGCGCGTAGCGGTCGAGTAGGACTTTAATCTGATCCATATGCAGTTGTTCGCTCGAAGCAATATTCGGGAAAATTTGAATTTCCCAGGTGGTGTAAAGCGCGTTGTACACGTCTCGGGCCAGTTTTTCTTCTTCGCGCATGAAAAGCAGGGCTGCGGCTTCGTCGGCGTTTATATCAGATGCGGGGATTTCCAGTACGGATGTGCCTGTACCGTTTCCATTGGTGGAGACTGTCTGCGGTTGTGCGGCGAAGATATTCGTGCCAGGCGCGGCAAACGCGGTGTAGGCGCCTGCTCCGATGGCTATGACGATCACTGCGGCGAGAATTCCAACCAGGATGTTTTTTAGGGTTTTGAACATGAGTTCCTCTTTTTGTTAATTGGTTTCAAATCTGGTGGTTACGATTTATTTCGCAACTCTGTCCCCATGATAGAACTCAATTGTAAAGAATGAATAAATATACAGATAAGGTTGCGCAAAATATATGACGCTTTGTCCTTTATCAAATCTTCACAATAGCATGCTGATATCTTTATGAATGTAAACTAAATTTGACAGTACACAAACTATTTCAGGACATTCAAGGAGTCCATTATGCAAAAGACCAAACGTTTTTCCCGCAAAACAATTTTTATCACGCTCGTTACTGTACTGGTAATTATTGCCGCTGCTATTTTTTTTGCGCGCCCCACCACAAGTGATGCAGCCGCTGTCCCCGCCTTACAGACCGCCAAGGTACGCGTGGCTGATTTGGTGGTCACCGCCAGCGGAGCAGGTACGATCGTTCCTTCAGCTCAAATTGATCTAGGCTTTCGCACCTCGGGTGTGCTGACTGAATTAAATGTTGCCGTTGGCGACGCAGTAAAAACTTCACAAGTCCTTGCTCGTTTGGAAGAGAACATTCAGGCCGAGGCAGATTTCTCTGCGTTGTTTAGCGCGCAGGGAATCGCCCAGGCAGAACTCGCATTTGTGACCGCGCAGGAAGCATTGGTACTGGCTGAAAATCATGTCATGTATTTGACCGGCCTGGATGCATGGTATTGGGAACAGAAGCTGGAAAGTCCCGATACAACTCAGGCTGAAAAAGATCTAGCCCAAACCAATATGGATTATTTTTTAGGCTTGATCTACATCGACGAATCAGACATGGCTCTTGCGAGTGCTGAGCTTGAGTCTGCGCGTGTGTCTTTACAAGATACGCAAGCCGCGCTGGATATTGTCAATGCGGGACCCGGTGCATTAACCGCACCCATCATCGCACTGGGGACACAAATGGCGAAACTGGAGCAGGCGCGCTTGACAGTGGAAAGCACCCGTTTGGTTGCTCCTTTTGATGGCAAGCTAACTGCCCTTGATGTTTTTGACGGTCAGACCGTTGGCACTTCGCCGATCATGACCATCGCTACAACCGAAAAATTATTGGTCCATTTTTATCTTGATGAAACCGATCTGGACAAAGTGGCAGTTGGCAACCGAGTCACGTTCATGTTTGATGCATACCCGGATCAACCAATAGATGGGGAAGTGGTTGTCGTGGAGCCTTCGCTACAAGTTGTGGATGGCACGCCTGTCATCGTCGTTTGGGCATCTTTGCCAAATGAAACAGGACTCAACCTCATGTCAGGTATGACCGTGGATGCAGAAGTGATCGCTGGAGAGTCTCTCAAGACTCTTATCGTCCCCGTGCAGGCTTTGCGTGAATTGGCTCCAGGGTCGTTTGCTGTTTTCCTCGTTGATGCAAATGGACAATTAAAGATGACACCTGTCACCGTGGGCTTGCGTGACTTTGCCAACGCCGAAATATTGAGCGGTGTAAAAGTTGGTGACCTAGTCAGCACAGGCACAGTGGAAACCAAGTAAGCAGTGATCAGGGTAGAGGTGTTTGATGAATAACAATCTAATTGAAATTACGGGAATGACAAAAATATACGGCATGGACGAAGCGGCTGTCTCTGCGCTGGCAGGGGTAAACGTGGATGTCTTGCGCGGTGAATTTGTTGCCATCATGGGACACTCTGGTTCGGGCAAGTCCACGTTGATGAATATTCTCGGCTGCCTCGACCGCCCCACCAAAGGTGCCTACCTTCTCGATGGGCGTGACGTGGGACAGATGAGCAAAGATGAACTGGCAGAAATCCGAAACGAGAAATTGGGATTTATTTTTCAATCTTTCAACTTGCTGCCGCGTTTGAGCGCGCTTTCAAACGTGATGCTTCCCTTGCTTTACAACAGCGAAGATATAAACGATGCAGATGCAGAATCGCGGGCGATCGCCTCACTCGAAGCAGTCGGCTTGGGCGGGCGCCTTCATCATCGCCCCAATCAACTTTCAGGCGGACAGCAGCAGCGGGTTGCCATTGCGCGCGCGCTGGTCAACAAACCGCCGCTGATCCTGGCGGATGAACCGACAGGCAATCTCGACTCAAAGTCCAGCGTGGAAATCATGGACATTCTGCATGGCTTGCACAAGAACGGCGCGACGATCGTCATGGTCACCCACGAACCAGATATTGCGTCTCATGCTGAACGGATCATTTGCGTAAAAGATGGTCTCATTCTTTCCGACGGGCGCAATGGAGTCAGTCCCTGCCTGGCTCAGCGAATATAAAAAGGACAACCATGAAACTTAGAAAAATATTTCGCACAGCCTGGGAAGGCTTAATGCTCAACAAAGTCCGCTCGTTTCTGACGACGCTGGGCGTCATCATTGGCGTGGCTTCGGTCATCGTCATGCTCGCAGTCAGTGCCGGCGCCGAGGCTTCTATTGCTGAACAGATCAACGCGCTGGGCGCAAACTTGATCATCGTCTCGCCGATGCGCGGCATCCCTGGCGCTGGACGCACCCTGCTTATTGACGACGCAAATGCGATTGCAGAGCAGGTGGTCGGGATATCCGGGATCTCCGCCGAACAATCGCCCGCCGCCCAAAACGTCCGCGCAGGGGGCGTGACTCTCGAATCCATTCCTGTTATCGGAACCACGGCAGATTTTTCATCTGTGCGCGATTACGCAGTTGCTGAAGGTCGCTACTTCACCGCGGATGAAGATGACCGAAAGGCAAAAGTTGTTATTCTCGGCTCAGGTATTGCCACAGATCTATTCGGCACAGAAAGCGGCATTGGGCAAACCATCACCGTTGACTCAACCAAGCTGACAGTGATCGGTGTGATGGAAGCTAAAGGACTCGTTGCAGATGTTGATTACGATGGGCGGGTCTATCTGCCGATCAATCTCGTTTTCCAAAAATTTATGACTGCCTCCCCGATGGGTACAGACGCCGTCCGCACGATCTACCTCAAATCAGAGAGTCAGGAACAGATCGACAGCGTCATCGCTCAGACAACTGCAATCCTTGCAGTGCGTCACGACGTTGATCCCGCCAAACCCGATTTCACCGTGCAAACTCAACAAGACATTATCGCCACACAAGAAGCCACCACTGCCGCCTTTCGTGATCTGCTGGCTTGGGTCGCGGGCATCTCACTACTCGTCGGCGGCATTGGTATCATGAACATCATGCTGGTCAGTGTCACCGAACGCACACGTGAGATCGGTCTGCGACAGGCACTCGGTGCGCGCGCCTCCACCGTGCTCATGCAATTCCTGATCGAAGCCATCATTCTCAGTCTGGCGGGCGGATTGGTCGGCGTCATCCTCGGCGTCGGCGGTTCATATCTCTTCGGCACACTCGGCACCATGCGCACCGAGATCGTCCCCATGTCCATTCCGCTTGCATTCGGCGCGGCAACCATCGTCGGCATTTTCTTTGGCTACTATCCCGCCACACAAGCCGCGAAACTTGACCCCATCGAAGCCCTGCGGCGCGAATAATTTCTTAAACAAAACTTCAACCCAAAAGGATTTCATAATGAAGAAGATTTTTCTCCCCCTCGTTTTTCTCTTCGCACTTTTGCTCGCCTCCTGCTCACCGACGGTTGCTTCCGCTCCGACAACAGGCGGCGACACCTATGTCAGCCAGAACCTGCCAGTTGATTACGAAGGCGCGCTGGCTGTCCGCAATCAACTGGCACTCGGAACCCTCGAACTGAACCAGACAGATTCAGCCATCAGCACAGAACAAGCGCAGACTCTTCTTCCACTTTGGCAGGCGCTTCGCAGCACCCAGCAAGCGGGAGGAACAGCCCAAGAAGAAGTCAGCGCCTTATTGACTCAGATCGAAGCCGCCATGAAACCTGAACAATTGAAGTCCATTGCAGGCATGAAGTTGACCTTTTCCAACATGCAGGAATGGGCAACTGCCAACGGCATTACCATGAGCAGCAGCGGTACACCTGGACAGGGCAGCGGCATGTCACCTGAAGCACGCGCCACCAAACAAGCCGCCGAAGGTGTTACTTCCAGCAGCGGTGGAAGTGGAAGCAAACTTCCCACCGCATTAATGGACGCTGTTATCGCTTCATTGGAAGCACAGATTAAATAAAGATAAAACTTTGGAGAACCCCATGAAAAAAAGCATCTTTCGTTTTGCACTCTTGACTCTGCTCGCCGTCAGCCTTGTCTACGCCTGCGCGCCGGCAGCAGAAATTGAAACCGCCCCCACTTCGCTGGCATCCACTTATCTCAGCATCGAATATAGCGATGCGGCAAATGTCCGCAGTCAACTTGCGTATGGGTCACTCAAACTTGCGGACTCGCCCAATACCATCACTCTCGAACAAGCCAAGACTATGATCCCGCTCTGGCAGGCAGTAATCAGCTTGAGCGGCGACACGACTACCGCCACCGAAGAACTCACCGCGGTTCAGGATCAGATCACCGCCGCAATGACCGCAGATCAGTTACAGGCGATTGCTGAAATGAAAATCACGAACACGGGGCTGAATGAATTCTACGCCCAATATGGCATCACTTTGCCAACCCCAATCCCTGGAGTGACGAAAGTCCCAGGTTCGGGCAGCGGTAAGACCGAAGAAGAAAAAGCAGCTGCCCTGGCTACAAAAACAGCATTAGGCGAAACTACAGGCACGGGTCAAGCCGCCAAGACTTTGTTATTTGAAAAGACGATCGAATATTTGACGGTTGTGTCAGGACAATAGAACAAAGCAAACAGAATATACCGAAAAGTCTCCGATCAAAGAACGCTGGAGACTTTTTCAATTAAATCAACAGAAATCACCAGTCCCATGTAACTTTTTCAGGATCAGTGCATCCAATAATTATCTAAAAAACTAGGAGCATAAAAACATGGAAATGATCATAGACTTCCCCGGCGGATCCCGCGTAGACGCACATTTTGGCCCGCACACCGTCGCCACCGACCAACCCCCGCTAGCGAGCGCACCCACACCCTTTGCTGTATTTCTCGCATCGATCGGCACCTGCGCAGGAATTTACGTGCTAGGTTTTTGTCAGCAGAGAAATCTGCCCACTGAAGGCATTCGCATTGTTCAAAGGATCCACAGCAGTCCAATGAGCGGCATGGTTGAAAAAATCGATCTGGAAATTCAGGTACCGGTGGACTTCCCCGAAAAATACCGCAAATCCTTGATCCACACTGCTGAATTATGTGCTGTGAAGAAGCATTTGGAAAATCCGCCGAAATTTGATGTCACAACAAAAGTTGTTGAACCTACCCATTAAAGAATGACGGCCATCGTGTATACTAATCTAAATAATTCCAAGGATAAAGTAAACGATGGTTGAATCAATCATTCAAGATATTTCAATTGAATCCCTGCGTAATGGAGATCGGGCGGAATTCGCCCAACTGGTGGATGCTTATTCCGCACCGATCTACCGTTTGGGACTACGCATGCTTGGGAACGAACAGGATGCTGAAGATGTATTGCAAAATACATTTCTCAGCGCGCTGACGCACCTCCCCGCATTTGAGGGACGCTCCAGTGTTTTAACGTGGCTGTATCGCATTGCAGTCAATGAAGCTTTGATGATCCTGCGGCGCGGAAAACCGGAAGTCAACATTGACGATACGGATTTGAGCGATGACAACGATCAGATATCTCCAACTCAATTTGTGGATTGGGGCGCGCTGCCCGAAGATGAACTGCTTTCCTCCGAAGGTAAACAGGCGCTTGATACTGCCATCCAGAATCTGCCTGAAAATTTACGAATGGTTTTCCTGTTGCGCGATATTCAAGACCTGTCCATTAAGGACACGGCAGATACGCTCAACCTGACAGAGGCCAATGTTAAAGTGCGCCTTCTAAGAGCACGTTTATTGTTACGAGAACAACTATCTTATTATTATGGTGAACGAATGATGAAGGAGAAATCAAATGGCTGAATCAACTCATGAGACCTGTGAAGGTTTGCTTGGCTCCCTATCCGATTACATTGACGGCGACTTGGGTGCGGAGTTGTGCCGTCAGATCGAAAAGCATATCGCGGAATGTGAAGACTGCCGCATCGTTGTGGATACGACCCGCAAGACGGTTGACCTCGTCCACGCTTCAAACGACCCTCAAACTGGTCTGCCAGACGATGTGCGGGATCGCCTATATAAGCGACTCAACCTCGACGATTACCTGAAGCCCTCAGCAAAATAAAATATCAACTTAATAAGGGGGGATTCGCAGTTTGTAACTTTTCCAGTTTACTTGCATCCAAACTCCATAAAACATATTCTCTGTCAACCAATAAAAACAGGGAAAATAAATTAGGAGTACACAAATGGAACAACTTCTCAGTGAACAATTAATTAGTCAGATCAGACAATCATTCGAGGAAATGAAGGAACCGGTGCAGATCCTGTTTTTTGGATCACAGGACAATTGCGAATACTGCGCCGACACACGCCAGCTTCTTGAAGAAGTTGCAGCGATCGATGAAAAAGTAAGTTTGAATATCTACGATCTCAAAGATAATGCAGACATGGCTGTCAAATTCAACGTGGACAGAGTCCCTGCGATTGTGATCGCCGCTAAAGATGGGGATCAAATTACCAATTTAGGAATTCAATATTCAGGAATTCCCTCCGGGCATGAGTTCGGCACACTGATCAATGATATTGTGCTGGTTTCAGGCCGCGACTCGGGACTCAGCCTGGAAGTACGTGAATTCTTAAGGCACCTGACTCAGCCACTGCACTTACAGGTATTTGTAACCCCGACCTGCCCGCATTGTCCGCGGGCTGTATTGCTGGCGCATCAAATGGCGATGGAAAACCCGACCATGATCCGTGCGGAAGGAGTCGAAGCGACGGAGTTCCCTGAGTTGGCGAATCAGTTCAACGTGCGGGGCGTTCCCCAGACTGTCATCAACGCAGGTATGGGCACAGTCGTCGGATCAATGCCTGAGAAGAATCTACTGGCAGAAATCATGCGGGCAGTTAACTAACCTATCATAAAGATCCTACGGGTTTCAAATGGCAAAGAATAATTATCGCCGCAAAAAAAACAAATACAACAATGGCATGAATTTCATCCTGGGCGTGGGGTTGGTTCTGATCGGTCTCGCATCTATTCTTATGTTGCAAGGCACAAAGAATTCATCGGCATCGCAGCCTGTTTCCAGATCAGTGACTCCAGTGGAAGTTAATTATCCCGCGCCGGAGCTTTCGCTCCAAAACATAAATGGACAAAGCGAGTCATTAACAGATTATCAAGATCAAGTTGTGCTGGTTAATAATTGGGCTACCTGGTGCCCGCCATGCAAAGCGGAAATTCCAACCCTTGAAGCTTATTACAAAACGCATAAAGTGAATGGCTTTGTAATAGTGGGAGTCGAAGCCGGCGAATCCCAAAAGGATGTTCTTAAATTTGTTCAAGAACACGATATGACCTATCCGGTTTGGTTTGATCTTAAGAACGCGGCAACGAATGCATTTCACAATGAAAACCTGCCGAGTTCTTATGTGATCGACCGCAAAGGTATTGTACGGCTGGCCTGGGTCGGCGAGATCAGTCAGGAAATGCTTGAGAAATACGTAACACCTTTATTAACGGAAAACTAAATTCGGCTTTGAACTAAAAGGGATGATTCACCAATCAGTGGATCATCTGGCTGGCATTCCTAAGCACACACTGCGGAATTTGAGGTCGCGAGATTGACGCGGCTCTATGGCAAATACGGGCTCAAGCGCGATAACATCTCCAGCTGACAATTATTCAAACAGTTGTCAGCTCTTCGTGTTAAATTCAAGTTGGGGCTGTCCAATCGTTGTGGTCATTTTATAAATACCGGCAAACATTCGAAATCTTCCTGTAGTTGGGGTATCATTTGACTGGAGTTGAAAGCCTTGGCGCCCAGAATATCGCCTTTCTATGGGCTCCTTATTTTCACTTTTTTTCCTACCCACTTAGTTTAGTCATACTCAATTCAACACTTCTTGATCTGAGTAAATCACACTATCATTCCAACAAGGAGTTTCGCATGTCTGAGCAGAAAGTTCTATATTTGTCACGTGCCGATGTTGAGAAAGTCAACATGCCCATGAAGGAAATCATCGAGGCGCTTGAAAAAGCCTTCCTGGAAAAAGGAAATGGAAAGGTTGAAATGCCTCCCAAGCCCGGGATCCATACCATGCCGGATGCATTCATCCATGCAATGCCTGCTTATATCCCATCCATGCGCTCGGCTGGTATTAAATGGGTGAGCGGTTATCCGGAGAATTTCAAGCGCGACCTGCCTTACATCTCTGGTCTGCTCATCCTGAACGATGTCGAGACTGGCATCCCGTACGCCATTATGGATTGCATGTGGATCACCGCCATGCGAACCGGTGCTGCATCAGCACTTTCCGCGAAATATCTCGCTCGTCCTGAATCTGAAACAGTTGGAATTCTGGCTTGCGGAGTCCAAGGGCGTACCAACCTTGAAGCTCTCTCCTGTCTTTTTCCGATCAAGCGGGCGTACGCCTACGATGTATTGCCGGAAGTACAGGAAAAATTCATCGCCGAAATGACGCGCCAATTCAAATTTGAGATCATCGGCGTCAAGGAGCCAAAGCAAGCAGTCGTTGAATCGGATCTTGTGATTACATCCGGTCCGATTTTAAAACATCCAACTCCGCCCATTGAAAAGGATTGGCTGCGCCCAGGCTCGTATGGCTCCGCAGTGGATTTTGATTCTTATTGGAGCGGACCTGCTTTGGCACAGATGGATCGAATCAGCACCGACGATCACGCCCAGTTCCAGTATTACAAATCGGCTGGATATTTCGGACAGACACCCGACCCATACGCCGACCTTGGTGAATTGGTTGCGGGCTTGAAGCCCGGTCGAAAAGATGAAAAAGAACGCACTCTGGCGATCAACCTCGGGCTCGCCTTGGACGATATGGCGGTGGCACCGGATATCTATCGCCGCGCAAAAGAAAGCGGATTGGGCATGTGGCTACCCTTGTAGTGTTGGGCGAGTGAGAACAAAATAAGGCGGAGACTCCATTAATCCTCCGCCTTTTAATTATCGTTGCAATTTTATGATGTGTTGATGCTCCCAGGAAATTATGAGAGAAAACAGCATGCTACCCATCCGCCACCTCACAACTCCGGGCTGATGAATGAAGCAGCCAGCACCGTGCAATATTTTGAGTAAGTAACAACAAAACTGACTTGTGAAGGTCGGTTTTTTGTATCTCTGAGGCCTTTACATGCCAGAAAACCCAGCTTTGGCTGTCAAACCCCTAATTAAGTGGTTGATTATCCTCCAAAATTCCTGAAGATAGATACTATAGGATTGTGTAGCCCCCATCAACGATCATGTCCGAGCCTGTGGCAAACAAAGATGCATCGCTTGCAAGATAGACAAATATACCAATCAAATCTTCCGGATAACCCAACCTGCTTCCTTCCGGCATTTTTTCCAACCAAACAGGTAATAGATCCTTCAAAGTAGCGATTAATTCTGTCTGAATATATCCAGGGCTGACACAATTTACACGAATTTTGTATTTTGCCCATTCGACTGCCAGGGCTTTGGTCAAATGAACTACCCCGGCCTTTGAAGCACAATAATTGGCTATCGTTTGAGGCTGGTTGATGATATGTGCAGACATGGAAGCCGTGCTAATGATGGAACCGCCTGTCTTATGCTTAACCATCAGTCGGGCGGCCGCCTGTGCAGTAAAAAATACACCATTCAAATTGACATCAATAACTGATTTAAAGGTTTCGGGAGAAATATCGATCGCAGCATCTCCGGTAAAAATACCAGCATTGTTAACCGAGAAATTAATGGTTGAAAAATCCTTTTCATAATCATCGATCATTTTCTTAACGCTGGTTGGGTCAGTCACATTGCATTCATAAGCAATGACCTTCCTACCGGTTGCTTGTGTAATTTCATTAGCTGTATTTTGAGCTTTTCCAAAATTCATATCAACAATTGCGATATCAGCGCCCAGCTCAGCGAAGGCGAACGCGATCGTTTTTCCAATTCCTTGTGCACCACCAGTGATAAAACCTCTTTTACCGTCCAGACGAAACATTTTATTTGTGTCCATAGTCCTTTGCTCCTTTTTGTTTTTTTAATATAGATATCTGAGTAATTGATGTATTTAGATCCGTAAACCTCGCCATAAAAATGGAAAAAAGAAGAATAAATCCCTTCATAAAATCGATCCATTCTGTCCTAATCCCCATCATGCTCATTCCCGTTCCAATCATAGAAATCAATATCGCTACGAGCACGATGCCGCTGGATTGATATTTGCCAAAAATGACACTTGAGAATACGGCGATGGTAATTGCATCCAACAGCTTTGAATCAACACTATTAATTTGAACCGCTCCGGCCCTGGCGGCAAAAAGGACCCCACCAAAACCTGCCAGTACAGCGCCAAGAATAAAAGTAAGCAAAGTAATATCCTTTACATTAATCCCCATAAATCTACTGGCTTCAATGTTTGATCCGATGAATTGAACTCTCCGCCCGAAAGTGTTTTTTTCCATCAGCAGAAAACAAAAGATACTAACAAAAACCAGAATAATCACCAAATTTGAAATTCCAAACACGCTTGTTGCCAGCCACTTAAAAGATTCATTACTGATATATACTGACTGCCCCCCAGTAATGATTTGCCGGACACCAATAATCAAAAACTGCATTCCCAGTGTGACGATGAAAGATGATATTCCCAATCGAGAAACCAGAAGACCGCTGACGGCCCCAACTCCAGCAGCCGATAACAGACCAATCAAGATTGCCGAAACAGGATCGAACCTTATTCCTCCGCTCATGAGATATGCAACAATGAGCGCCACCATACTCGCAATGTGGCCTAAAGAAAGATCAAACCCGCTACCGGCAATAATGATTCCCATTCCAAAAGCAAAGATCGCGGGAATAACAGAATCTGTCAGTATGTTATTTAGGTTTTGGATTTTAATATAATTAAAACCCGGTATTAAAAATGTGAACAGCAAAAATACTGCAATAATTAGACCGAGGAACATGCGCATTTGCGGGGAATTGACCTGTGCTTTTAATCTATTAATGATGGGTTCAACTGATTTATTCATGGTTAATGATCTGCCTCAGTCTTATAGTTTAATTTGAACAACTTTCTCTCTGTTTTTGAATGCGACCAATCCTACAGCCACGATAAGGATTACTCCCTGTACGATTGCGACAAGATAAGAGTCGACATTAATCATATTCATAAATTTTTCTATTGTAGCTAAAAACAGTAGTCCAAAGAACGTACCAAACACATTGATCCGACCGGGCGTGAACATTGACGACCCAAGATAACATGCGGCAAATACAGGAAGCATATAAAATTTTCCTTGTTCGTAAATTGCTCCAACCCGCGTGCTTTCCACAGATGCAGCGAGCGCCAGCAACAAACCTGCAATCAAATAAGCGGAAACCTTCATTGCATTACTGTTAATACCCGCCTCAATCGCTGCGTTATTATTTTCACCAACGATTCTTAAAGAAAATCCAAATACTGTTTTATTGACCAATAAATAAGACCCCATGTACATAATGAATAAAATCCAAACAATCAGAGGCAGTCCAAATTCAACAGTGGCAAAAGAGACGATGGCTGCGTCAGCGATCAGCGTAGTTTGCTGATGAAAAGCCTTTTCAACACCATTCGCCATAAACATCACTGCAATTGATATGATAAATGAAGAAAACTTCAATCTGGTAATCAAGGCGGCAATTGATAAATTCACAGCTACGGCAATCACTGTAACAAAAATATAAGCAATGAAAAAATTGCTAGTAAGGTTGGCTACAGTCGCGAAAATCACGGTCAGCAGGCTGAACATGCCGGCGAAAGATAGATCTCCTTCACCGCCCATCATGATGTAGGATAGTCCAAGGGCCGTCAAAGCGATACTGACTGATTCCAGCAGTATGTGTTTAATATTTAGTGCAGAAAACAGCGGTACTTTATAGAAAATGACTTGTAAAAGAATTACCAATGTCAATAAACCAATTGGCATCCCATAGAAACGCAGATATTTAGATGATTTATTGTTCAACTTTTTCACCTCCCATGATATAGGCTAATATTTCATCCTTAGATGTCCCCTTGGGGTCAACCTCCTGCACAACCCGCCCCTTAAAAATGATAATTATCCTGTCGCTTATACCTATTGCCTCTTCAATATCGCCCGTTGCCAGAACGACACCGGCGCCCTCCTTGGCCAATTCCCCCAAAAGACCATATATCTCCGATTTCGCACCAATATCAACCCCCGCAGTAACCTCGTCCAATAAGTATAGCTTATAGGGATCCGCCAGCCATTTACCGATGACAACTTTTTGCTGATTTCCCCCAGACAAAGAATTTATAACATAATTAATATCATTAGGAGTGACGGATAATTTATTATTTAGTCCTTGCGCCAGCTCACTTTCTTTCCCGGGATTTATAAATCCATTTCTGGAAATATTATTCATGTTTATGGCGGTTAAGTTATTTTTAACTGAATAATTCCCGATCATCCCCTGAATTGCACGATCTTCCGGTACCAATCCAATACCGAGTTTAATTGCTTTTCCCGTCGAATGATTTGGGAAAATAGGATGATTCTCGATAAATATTTCCCCGCCATCAGGTTTAATTATTCCATAAATAATATTAATAATTTCTGTTTTTCCCGCTCCGACTGCCCCCACGATTGATACTATTTCTCCACGTTTGACGGAAAAGTTAATACTATTTAATTTATCTTTATATTTGAGATTAGTCACTTTGAGAACTTCATTTCCAATCTTTACATTGGTTTTCGGATAAAAAACATCCAGCTTTTTCCCGAGCATCATTGTGATAAGTTCTTCCTTGGGCAGGTCTTTGGTCGCGCAGGTATCAATGCGTTTCCCGTCTCTGAAAACGCTTATCTTATCGCAGATCCGGTAAATTTCCTCCATTCGGTGTGAAATATAAATTGTTGTTGTTCCGTGCGCCTTTAGTTTTCGGATAACTTCAAAAAGGTTTTTTGTTTCTTCCATTCCAATTCTGGAAGTCGGTTCATCCAAAACCAATACTTTCGGCTGGTTAATCAACGCCCTTGCTAATATGACGAACTGCTGTTCTGAGACCGAAAGGGAACCGGCTGCTTTTTCCAAATCAAAATCAATCCCTATGAAATTTAAGACCTCTAGAACTTTATCCTTACCTGCATTCCAATTCAAAATTCCATTTTTAGTTGGAGGGCAGGCAAATAGAATATTCTCCAGGATTGACATACTTTCCACGATGTTTAATACCTGGTGAACGACCTGAATCCCTTTTTTTTGGATTTCAAGTGGGGCTAAACCAGTAATATCCTCTTCAAGATAATGAAGCCGCCCTTCGTCTGGCACAAACTCTCCAGCCAGTGTTTTCATAAGTGTCGATTTCCCGGCTCCATTTGAACCCACGATAGCATGGACTTCATTTGCGCAAATATCCAGATCAACGCCATCCAGGGCTTTTGTAGCTCCAAAATATTTTTTAACGTCACGGATTCTCACGACAACATGATCTGCCAACTAAACCTCCTCATTAACATTCGGTTTAATAAACTTATGCATCCATCAAAAAAATGAAATAATAATTTAAACAAACCAGTGAAATTAAAGCTCGGAAGAAAATAATTGCATATTGACGGCTTACACAGATTTCACAAAATCCAGTACAAAATAAAGTAACTGTTCAATTTTCATCATCAGGGATGTTTCATACCGAAATCAAGCAAACTTTGATCGTGTTACATTTGTTTGTCAACAGGAAAATAACATTTAAATAGGCCAAACTTCAAATTCATTCTGTGACACAGAATGAATTTGGTATGGATATAAAGTCCGATTTTCACAATTCCGTCCTTCGTATGCGCACCACCTTTATGGATATTATCTCTGCGGCTATGACCCAAAGGACTGCTTTTGTAAAGCCAGGCAGAAGCTGCCTTCCTAGCCTGACGAAAGCCTCTCATCAATCCAAATCATCGCAGATTAAATGGGATAACGGAAATCGATAGATCTGTGGGGAAGCCATCTTTCCTGCTTCCCCACAGATGCTTTCGAGCGGTTTACTATTGTATTGTTCCGAATTCTGTTCCGAAAATTTCCTTCCAGTGCTGTTCAGGACTCTGCAGTTTGATTTCAGAGCCATCTATCACAGCGTCCGTTGGTCCACCCAGGTTGGACACGAAGTAAGTTGGTCCAAACTGAGCATATGGAACAAGACTTCGTTGGCCATTCAAAGCCAGATCCAAACCCTGGGCAGCCCGTGTGCCCAAAACATATGAATTCTGACCCATGAAAACCCACTTACCGGCTTCACTTTCTCTCATTGCCTGAAGCACATCCTTGCCGGTGTCGCCACTTGCAATCACCACATCCTTGGTTCGTCCAGCTGCTTTTAGGGCAGCATATGCACCAACAGCTGGCAGGTTCCATGTTGTAACAATCGCTTTGATATTCTTCCCACTATCGGCAGCTAGAGCGGCGGCTACTTTCGTCTGAGCATCTGTTACCGCATTACCTGCGTCAATGTCAAATCGTTCTGTCACAATCCCTTTGGTTGGGTCATCAGATCTGAAGGGATTAAACACCACGTCAGCGCTGTCTGCGCGTGCCAAAAGAGTGACCCAGCTTGGGGTGTCCAAAATCAAGACTTTACCCTTGCCACCCGTTTGACCAACCACATAAAGACCAAGTTGAGTACCACCACCCCAGTTATCAGCCATAACATTTGTAATAGCGCCTTCCTGGAACATATCGATAACGGTGTACGGGATTCCCGATTCAACGATCTTCGCAGCGCCAGTTTTCAAAGCTGTACCGTCACCACCAGCAATGATGATACCAGCAACATTGTTTGCAATGTGTGTATCAATCGCTGCGTTCATCTTGGCGGGGTCACCATTGCCATCGATGATATTGACGGTATATTTATATTTCTCAAAATTGTCCGTAATGGCCTTTAATGCATTGCGATTCCAATCGTTGGCTTGGAAGAATGCAACCACGCCGATGGTTTTACCCTCTCCGCGGTTCGGATCCAAAGCTTTGATTGCAGCATCAATTTTGCTATCCGCCTGAGAGGCCGGGGCTGCACTTACTGGTGCGGCGGTAGTTGCTGCAGGTGCAGGGGATGCACATCCAGCCAAACTCACTGCGAGCATGACGACAAGCACAAAAAATATGGAAACTTTTGAATATTTATTCATTTGTTCTTCTCCTTGTTTTAGATCTGATTAATGCTTTGAATCACAATGCAAGACGGCATTATGATTTATTACCAATTAGTATGTTCGATCGCATCGCCAATATCCGATTGCACTTCAGCAATTCGCTTAAACAATTCAAGGATGATTTCGTATTTTTGAGAGTTTTCTTTAATTGGTTCAATCTTGCTTTTTTCTTTATGAAGGGTAGGGACAATATTGAAATCTTTCCAAAGCCCGGAACCCACTGCTGCTAATGTAGCTGCCCCCAAAGAACCTGCATCCTGCCCGATATTGGTTTCCAAAATATTCTTATTGTAAATATCCGAAAACAAATTTCTCCAAAATTGACTTTTCCCGCCCCCTCCCACGATCAGCATATCCCTTGAAACAGAAGTGTATGATTCCATAACATCCAGGGCGATTCTTAGATTCAAGCAAATCCCTTCCAGGACCGCCCGAATTAAATCACTTTGAGTGTGCCCAAGTTGCAATCCGATAAACCCGCCTTTGATATGAGGGGATTTATCCAATCCTGAGCCTCCAGCCAGACTGGGGTTAAAAAACAACTTGTTGGCTCCAATAGCGGATTGGGAGGCTAAAAGCGTCATGGCGTCATACGGCTCTTTTTCATTCAATAGATTTCGACAAACTGTATCCCTTATCCAACGGAAAGAACTGCCGGCTGCGAATATCGCGGTGGATGACACATACATGCCAGGAATGCAATGCGCAAAAACGTAAGGCCTTTTGTTAACATCCAAAATGGGGTCATGCCCGGCGACAGCAATCCAGGCCGATGAACCAATTGACGTATAGGTCATGCCATCAGCGACACATCCCGCCCCCAGTGCCATACAGGAATTGTCGACCCCCCCACAGGCAACTTTGACTTTTTCACTTAAACCAAGGGCTTGAGCTGCTTCGGGTAAAATATTCCCGATGATCTCAGTGGCAGGTAAAACCTCAGGGAATTTCTCGATTGCAATCCCTGCACTTTCAAGGTAATCCTTTTTATAGGTCCAGGTCTTGAGGTCAAATACCCCACTGCCCGAAGCGTAGGAAAAATCCGTGCATAATCTGCCAGTCAGGAGGTAATTAATGAAATCTTTCGTCCCAATAAATTTTGCCGTTTTTTTATAGACATCAGGCTGATTTTCTTTAACCCACATGATCTTGAAGATGGAATAAAGAGGCGCAGGGAACCCATTTCCGGTAGTTAAATACCATTCTTCTTCAGGGATACGAGTAAAAAAATCCTGAGCTTGTTTATCCGCCCGGGCATCAGACCATATCGGAACATTTTGGGATAACAAGGCCCCATCAAACCCAATCGGTATGGCTCCCAAACTATGCCCAGAGACCGCAAGGCAAATAATATTCTGGCTTTCAACAAGTTGGTTTTGCAATAAGGGTTTTGTTGCGGCAACGATGGCCTGCCACCATTGGAGAGGGTTTTGTTCATGATATCCACTCTGTGGATAATTTGTATCGTATGATACAAAACACTCGGAGATCGATTCTCCAGCTTCATTATAGATCGAAGCCTTGACCCCCCCAGTTCCCAAGTCGTATGCCAAGATTTGGTTTGTCATATTAACCTTTATTGTTCCTGGTGAACTCTTCCATAATACTTATCGCGGATTTATTCCCAATTCCAAATCTGGAGACACCAAGATCATGCATCTTCAATAAAACATCGAGGTGACGGACCCCGCCCGCAACTTTCAACTGGATGCTTTCTCCAACCGCTTCCTTAATTAATCGAATATGCTCAAAAGAGGTCGCCCCAAGCCATCCGGTGCCGGTTTTTACAAACCTAGCCCCACTATCCCGAATTATTTTCGCACCGTCTTGAATTTCTAAATCCGTTAACACATCAACTTCCAAGATCACTTTCACAGGGATAACTCCTGCAATTTCAACGATCTTCTTTATATCAGCGGTAACTTCTTGGTAAAGATTTGATTTTAGTTTCCCGATATTAATAACCATATCGAGTTCACTACAGCCAAGGTCAACCAATGCTGCAGCTTCAAAGGCTTTTGAAGCTGTAGTCGAGGCTCCCGATGGAAAACCAACCGTACCACCCAATCCGATTTCAGTTTCCCCTGATAATAATTTTTTCGCATAAGCCGCGAAAGACGGCAACGTAAAGACACAAATAAACTGATATTTTTTTGCAGCTCTTACAACTAACTCGACTTCCTCAATATTGGAGTCTGATTTTACTGCGCTAATATCTATCATTCTTGCGATTTGTTCTTTCGATAAATTCATCACTATCTTTCCATTTTTTTTCTGAGCTATTTATGGCTTTTTTTGAAAATATCACACCAAATTCAGGGTAACTATTGATGTTCTAACAATAACATAATTATGTTTCAATGTCAATAGGTATGTTTTCCCTTTACTATAAACCATATTTTTATTTTTTGAGGAACCACTGACATCCCTGCTCAACTTCACAAGCCGATGAGAAGTAAAATAATCTGAAAATGTGGCATATTCCTCCATTGAAGCTGAAAAATGACATTTTTTATTACAGATTCTCAAATTAAGGTTATTAAATCCGACCGAATACCGCTACTATTCATCTAAAGCGGGTGATCTTTCCAAAAAATCAACTACACTTTTGATTTGACACCTAAAACATAATGATGTATATTCAAATTATAAGAATGTTTGGAGCGGAAAAATGACAAAACGTATTCCCACCTATATGAATGTTTATACTAAGTTAAAAGGCATGATATTTGATGATACTTACATAAAAGGTTCATTAATGCCGACAGAACCTGATCTTTGTGAAATGTTTAATGTCAGTCGGACAACGATAAGAAAAGCGATGGATCTTCTTGAACAGGGAGGTTTTGTAATAATTCAACAGGGTAGAGGAACGGAGGTTCTGGATTACAAAACAACGCAGAAGTTGAATATAGTGACCTCGTTCACAGAAACCCTTGAATCTAAAGGTTATACTGTTCACTCAAAAAGCATGCATATCGACATGGTTGTTCCGCCGAAAAATGTACTGGATGATCTCAACCAGCCAGCGGAAACACAAGTTGTTCGAATTCAAAGAATCCAACTGGCAAACGACAAACCTGTGGCCATAATGACCAATTATTTAATCCCCGACTTAGTGCCGGGGATTGTATCTGATTCAGGTACCTTTGTATCCTTATATCATCATCTGGAAACGAAATATGGCATTTTAATTACATCGGCAAAAGATAATATCAAGGCAAAAATTGCTGATTTTCTTGAATCTGAACTATTACAAATTCCGATTGGCAGCCCATTACTAGTTGATAGACGAATCACGCTCAGCCAGGGTCGACCAATTGAGATCGTGATAATGATCGTTGACGCTTCTAAATATGAATTCTCCGTCAACCTAACGGGCCGAACATAGAGACTCAGTACATCGGTCACAAGTTAAGTATTTGTTGCGGGTATTAAAGGCGATATTTGAAATACACAGAACACAGAGTTTAGGGACCAGCCCCCATCCGTGGTTGATAGTTCCATAAGATAGGGTGAAATATGTTAAGATAGCAGCTGGTTAAGCCAAGAACAAGGAAAATTCATGCTTATGAAAAACCACCCACCCTTTATATTATTGATCGTTGTAGTGGCACAGCCATAATCGGCAGTTGATACTAAACAGTTCGTTTACTCACTTCTATCCCCAGTTTCAGCAATTCACCCGAGTCCGCTCTACTCCCTATAAATGAACAAACGTACTTTGAAAAACGACTTTTTACAAATCGAATACCTAACCACATCACTGCGTATCACGGGGCTTATCTACGGTGGCAAACCCAACATACTGGCTGATTTAAATAATCTTCCACCAATCTATACACCCTATGGTGACTTTCATTTTCTCGGCGGACATCGCCTATGGCATTCTCCTGAAGCCATTCCGCGAACCTACATTCCTGACCAGCCTGTTATCGTCACTGAACTTCCTGATGGGGTCCTTCTCGAAGCAAAAACCGAACCAGGCACAGGCATTCGTAAACGCATCGAAATTCGTCTAGCCGCAGGTAAGCCCTCTGCGACGCTGACTCATACGCTCATTAACGATGGTCTGTGGCCCGTTGAATTATCTCCATGGGCAATTACTCAGTTTCGTTTGGGAGGCACGGTAATTTTGCCAATGCCCATCGATAACGCTGATAAGGCGGGCTTGCTTCACAATCGTCAGTTTTCCCTTTGGCCCTATACGCGCATCAATGATCCGCGGTTGATATTAGATGATAGCTTCGTTTTGTTCAAAGCCGAAGCCAGCCTTCCGCCATTTAAGATAGGCTACTTTAATTCTCATGGTTGGATGGCATATTGGCTGGATGGCGTTTTGTTCCGCAAGACATTTGAAGCGCAGGTGGGTTTGGCTTATCCTGATAACAACTGTAACGCCGAAATGTATTGCAATGATCAATTTGTGGAAGCGGAAAGTCTCGCTCCGCTTAATATATTGAACCCTGGCGATTCGGCAGATCATGTGGAGACATGGGAATTGTTCGACACTCTCGAACAACCATGGTTACCACCAGATTGGCAAAACAAAATTCAAAACATATAATTTCACATAGGAGATTTCCATGTCTGACTACACCCCCAAACCAGAAAACAAATTCACCTTCGGTCTGTGGACCGTCGGCAATATTGGCCGCGACCCATTTGGCGGACCTGTTCGTGACGCAAAGTCACCTGCTGACTTGGTTCGTTTACTTGGCGAAGTTGGGGCTTATGGCGTTAATTTTCACGATAATGACTTGATTCCGATCGATGCCACACCATCCGAGGTCGAATCGATCAAAAAAGATTTCCGCAAAGCCCTCGCTGAAACGGGTTTAATTGTTCCCATGGCAACCACAAATCTATTTAGCGAAGCAATCTTCAAAGATGGAGCGTTTACTTCCAATGATCCAAAAGTACGCATGTATACGCTTCAAAAGACCATGAACGCGATTGATCTGGGCGTTGAATTCGGTGCAAAAATTTTCGTATTCTGGGGCGGACGCGAAGGGACAGAGACAGACTCAAACAAAGATCCGATCACAGCCATCAAACGCTCACGTGATGCAATGAACTTCTTGTGTGAATATGTGAATGATAAAAAGTATGACCTGAAGTTTGCGCTTGAAGCCAAGCCTAACGAACCACGCGGTGATATTTACAATTCCACCACGGGTCACATGCTGGCATTCATCAATACACTTGATCACCCTGAGATGGTGGGCGTCAATCCCGAAGTGGCACACGAAAGCATGGCAGGTCTCAATTTTGTGCATGGGGTGGCGCAGGCAATGGAAGCGGGTAAACTCTTTCACATTGATTTGAACGATCAGGCATTCGGTCGCTATGATCAGGACTTCCGCTTTGGCGCAGTGAACCTGAAAAGTGCGTTCTTCCTTGTGAAGTTGCTGGAAGACAATAAATATGATTCCAGTCGTCACTTTGATGCGCATGCCTACCGCTCTGAAGATTATGAAGGCGTTAAGGATTTCGCACGCGGTTGTATGCGCACGTATTTGATTTTGAAGGAAAAAGCCGCGCAATGGAATGCAGATAAGGAAGTACAGTCTCTGCTGGCTGAGATCAACGCCAGCGACGGCTCAATGAATAAATACTTTGGCAAATACACTTCCGAAAAAGCACAGGCGCTCAAGGGACAAGCATTTGACCGTTCCGCAATTGCCGCACGCGGACTGAGATACGAACGGCTTGATCAACTAACTGTGGAGATTTTATTGGGAGTGCGATGACAACAGAATATTTTCTTGGCATTGACACTTCAACAACAAGCAGCAAGGCTTTATTGATAAATGAACGCGGCAAAGTAATTGCGATTACGTCGTCGCCGCATACATTACAGACACCTCGTCCGCTTTGGTCGGAGCAGAATCCGCTGGAGTGGTGGAAGGCTGTCTCAGTGAGCATCAAGTCCGTTTTGGAAAAAGCAGGGATCAGCGGGGAAAGAATCGCTGCAATCGGTTTAACAGGACAAATGCACGGGCTGGTATTGCTCGATGATGGCGGAAATATTTTGCGTCCAGCCATCTTGTGGAATGATCAGCGCACGCAGAGTCAATGCGATGAAATTCATCGGCGAATTGGAAAAGAAAAATTTATTCAGATAACAGGCAATGTTGCGCTTACAGGGTTCACTGCGCCGAAAATTTTATGGGTGCAGGAAAACGAGCCTGATGTATATGCAAAGGCGAAACATGTTTTACTGCCAAAAGATTACATTCGTTATAAGTTGACGGGTGTGTTTGCGATGGATAAAGCCGATGCTGCTGGCACAGTTTTATTTGACCTGCAAGCACGTGATTGGTCGCGTGAGGTGCTGGACGCTTTGGGAATTGACGTTTCGTGGATGCCGCGCACTTTTGAAGGTACAGAATTTACTGGTTATGTTACAGAAGAAGCCGCAACTCCTACTGGACTGAAAGTTGGTACACCCGTCGCAGCCGGTGGCGGCGACCAAGCCGCAGGCGCAGTGGGTATCGGTGCTGTGGAACCTGGCATTATCGGGCTGACGGTGGGCACAAGCGGCGTAATCTTTGCAACAACGTCTTCAGCATTGGTAGAACCCGAAGGTCGACTTCATGCGTTTTGTCATGCGGTGCCTGGTATGTGGCACTTCATGGGAGTGATGCTTTCGGCAGCAGGGAGTTTACAGTGGTATCGAGATTCGCTTGCACCAGAAATGAGTTTTGATAACTTATTGAAGGAAGCCGAATCCGCTCCAGCAGGGAGTGATGGTTTGCAATTTCTTCCATATCTTAGCGGAGAGCGCACTCCATATCCCGACCCTTTGGCGCGCGGCGCTTTCATTGGATTGACCCTTCGTCACAACCGCGCACATATGACGCGTGCTGTACTTGAAGGCGTATCGTTTGGGTTGAAAGATAATTTTAGATTGATTCAAAATGCGGGATTGGGAAATATCACTCAAGTGCGCGCATCAGGCGGCGGGACGAAAGGTGCCTTATGGCGGCAAATCCTTGCATCAGTTTTGGAAACAGAGTTGGTCACAATCAATACAACTGAAGGTGCTGCTTACGGCGCGGCATTGCTTGCTGGTGTTGGGGCGGGAGCCTGGTTTGATGTTGCATCGGCTTGTAAAGCGTGTATCAAAATAACTGGAAGTACCTTGCCTGAGTTATCGCAAATAGACGCATATCGCAAATCATATTCGCTTTATCAAGAGTTGTATCCTGCACTGAAATCCAGCTTCGCGAAGATGTAGCGCATTGACTAGATGGATGCCGCCTACTTCTTAGCCAGCTCGAGAAATGCCCTCAAGATCATCCTTTTATCCCAGATTATGAACGGAGAAGTGATTTTTATTTACCTTTTCATTGAACCGCTTCATATTCTGACAAAACCGTCTGTATAGAATCGAGCAGAATACTCTCGGGATCGTTTTCAATTTCGCCACGGCGAATGCGTTGATATTGAAACGGCGCAAACTGACTTAATAACGAAAATTGGATTGGCTTTTGCTTCAGATGAGTTAATAATTTTTCCAGCGCAGATTGTATTTGGGGGGCTGTCCAGTAATAACGTACGCGGTCACTTAAGCTGTATTTGCGCTTGAAGGCTTGCTCGGCTTCATTACCACGATAATATTTTCCCCAATTTTCAGGATGCAGAATCATCACATCATCCAAAACAGAGACGATGTTCGAGCGTTCGTCAACGGGGAATAACTCGTTCTCCATCATCGCCAGCGCAAAGACAGCTTCCCGAAACGCAAATGTCAACCCAGGTCCTACCTTGAGAATTGCAAAATGATCGCGCACAAGATTTCCCAAAGCCTCGCGTGTTTGATAATCCGTTGAATGCGCTTCATAAATCATAGACTGACTTTCGATGAAATGTGATAACTTCCTTGCTTTTTCTGGCTGATATTTGAGGACAAAGTCATCTCCAAATTCAACCCCAGGCTGGACAACCGCCGCGATGACCCGTTCCCACGCGGACCCAATTCCTTCACGCGCAAATGCCTCACGCGTAACTTCAATGGTCTGCAGCGCATCTTCAACCTTTGTTACGCTTACAGAGTCCTCGTGCTCGTGCGCCCCGCCTGGGATGGGAACTTCTGTGCCAATAACATATCGGGGGGAAGGGGTTCCATCTACACGAAAAGCTTCTGCTACCTTTGCTAATTGCGCTGCGCGTTTTGCAGATACTTCCACGTCAAGCGCATTTCGCGGGTCATCATTAAGACGCATACTGCAATCAAGGTGAATTTTGACGAAGCCTGCCAACACGTAATCACGAATCATCTCGGCTGATTTTTGCATGGCGGAGTCCGCAGGCTCATTCTGCCAGACATTGGGACCAAGATGGTCACCGCCTAAAATAATATTTTCAAAAGGAAAATTATTTTCTTTAGCAATACCGCGGACATAAGTGACAAAATCTTTGGGAGTCATGCCAGTGTATCCGCCAAATTGATTGACTTGATTACAGGTTGCCTCGATCAATAAGACTCTGGGGGATTCTGAATTCCTTGGGATCTCTTGCTGCATAGCAGCTTTCAACACCCAGGGATGGGCCGAACAAATAGAAGTGATCCCTTTTAGTTCTCCGTGTTTTTGCGCTCTTACAATTTCATCCAGAATCATATTTCATCGCCTCTTCCAAAGTTGGTTGCCCATTCACGCCACCCGCTTTCTGTGTGGATAATGCTCCGCATACACAGGCGAGCCACAACGATTTCTTCAAACTCCAGCCTTTGAGATGACCGAACAAAAATCCTGCATCAAACGAATCGCCTGCCCCAACTGTATCAACCACCTGGACTGGGACTGACGCCACTCTGACCTTTTGATTTTGACTGATGCCTAACGCGCCTTCTGCGCCCATTTTGATCGCCAACGTTTCCACTTTCACCTTGAGCCTGTCTGCCGCTAAATCAACATTTAATTCGCCAGACAGCGAAACTGCTTCCTTCTCATTTGGTAAAAAGATATTTGTGACTGAAAGCAATTCATCAAAGCCAAGCCATTTTTCGGAGGGATCATAATTTGTATCAAGCGATGTTGTCAGCCCAAGCGAATGCGCGCGGCGAAAGAGATTCGGCAGATCAGGCTGGAGGGCTGTTTGCAAAAAGTATGAAGCAACATGCAGATGCCGCGCCTGGCAGAGCAAACTATCAGAGATATTTGATGCTTGTAAAGCAGAGATCAAGCCGGAGTGAGTCAGAATCGCACGGTCTGCGCCTCGAGCGAGGATCACACTCAATCCCGTGAATCCGTTTGGATGAACGATCACGTTCTCAATATTCACATCACACTTATTCATTTCATCCAGCATGAAGCGGCCGAAAACATCATCGCCGCATATGCCAATGAATGCAACTTCCAATCCAAGCCGCGCGGCGCCACACGCAAAAATCGCAGAGGATGAGCCAATGGTGAGCATGGCGGAATCGACAAGTTTTTCCACCTGACCAAATTCTGGTGCGACATCACCCGTCAGAATCAAGTCAGGATTAATTTCGCCAACAACGAGAATATCAAACATCAGTAGGTTTTATACCAGTCATATTCGGGTTCGGCCGTGTAGAAATCAGTGTAAGGTTTTGCAAGCGCATGACACAAAGATGTAAGCCGCGAGATGCGATGGCGCGCAGTGGTGCGAAGGAATTTAATTCGCTCATCGTTATTCATGGTCACTGCTTCCTTCCAAACCGCGCGACCCACAGCGATGCCGCTCGCTCCAGCGTTGCACGCAACGATAACCTGCTGGAGAAAGACCTCATAATCCACAGCTGCGGATAACAGAATCCACGGGATGGGAGATGCGGTGGAAATTTCTTCGCACGCGTCTTTCCATAACTTTTGGTCTGATTCAGCCGCGTCGAGCGGGAACTCCGCTTTGAGAATATCCGCGCCCAACGGAGTCAGGCGTTTTGCGCTTTCAACTACGACATATTTTTTTTCTTCCGAGGAAAGTTTTTTATTGTCATCGAGTGAGTACGATAATGGCTCAAGCATAAGCACGAGATCATGTTTGTCACATTCGTTCGCAATGCTTTTTGTAAATGATTCGATCTCAGATGCCGTTGGCGAATCAGGATGATAGTAGACCAGCAACTTGATCGCGGATGCGCCCATGCGCTTGGCTTTTTCAACCGACCAGCCAGGGATGATCTGCGCCTGACGGGCGGTTGCGTCACCTGTGTAGCCAGTGGATTCAACTGCCACAACCAAGCCAACATTATTTGGAATGCAACGCGCGGCAACGGCTTGCGCGGCTGAAACTTCAGGGTCAAGTAAAACAGCTGTCGCACGGGAGGCAAGCGTTGAGGTTACATCCAACTTGAAGCGTGAGAGTTCTTCATCGCTGATGAAAGCTGGATTCGCTTTGCGAAGATTTTGGCGATGATCCAATGCGAGGGCAGTAAATGTTCCACGTTGTGATGAAATTTGTTGAAGTCCACGTAATTTCCCTAAAGAAATTTTTTGCATATTTTTTCTACACCTTATGGATCTTAAATTGCGGCAGATACTCTTTGTTCTGTTCAAATAGCTCATTGGTCATATCGCGAATCTCGGCGAGCGATAAAACTGCCGACGTAAGCGGGTCATGTGCGATGGCACGATAGATCATGGTTGGGTCACCTGCGATGGATGCGGTGATCGCCATCTCTTCGATACCGCTGGAGAGCTGCGTAAGCAATGCACATTCCGCAGGCAGCGCGCCGACATGCATGGGATGGAATCCAGCGCGGTCAACCAAAACGGGAACTTCAACACACGCGCCTTCTGGTAGGTTGGTGATAAGGTGTGTGTTGCGAACATTGCCATTGAACTTGAACGGCTCGCCACCCTTGAGGGCGTTGATGATATAAGCGGCATATTCCTGCTCGCGTTGTAAATCTTCAGGCGAGAGAGGTTGGGCAAGCTTCTCTTTTACCTGGTCTTTCCATGTTGCCTCGTTATATTGATATTCCTTAAGGATATAAGCATACTCGCCGGGATTCCAACCTGTGCCGTCCTTGCAATATTTTTCAATGAGATCGGGGCGCTTGCGGAACCATGGATTGTATTCAGAGTTATGTCCGCTTGATTCGGTGACGAATTTTCCAAGCGCAAGATACATCTCATTGCGGACTTGCTCATGGTTGTATATTTGCGGGTTTTCAGTGACAGCTTTGTGAATGAGCGGGTAAGCATCCTTGCCGTTCCATTTATATTCAAGATACCATGCCTGATGATTAATGCCGGCGCACAAGTAATCAATTTCATTCAGCGGCGCGCCGATCCATGCGGCAAGCATTTCGGCAGTTCCTTGCACTGAATGGCATAAACCAGTGACGGTAATAAACGATTGTCTCTGCAACGCGGCACACAACATTGCCATAGGATTTGTGTAATTGAGCAGAATCGCGTTCGGACAATATTTTTCCATGTCGCGCACGATGTCCATCATTGGGTTGATCGTTCGCAGGAAGCGGAAGATTCCCGAGGGTCCGCGCGTGTCGCCGACATTGATATCCACACCGTATTTCTTGGGGATTTCAATATCATGCCGCCATACTTCGGTTGAACCTGCCAGGATCGTGGTGAGGACAACATCCGCGCCTTTGAGCGCTTCGGCGCGGTCGAGAGATGCTTCAACCTTTGCGGGACGGTTGCCAGCCGCGATCAATTTTTCGACCCCCTTTTTTGCCCACTCGAGCCGCTCGGGATGGATATCCATCAACGAGATGGTGGCATCTTCCAAAAGCGGAAAAGTGAGAATGTCGCGCACGAGTTCGTTTGTGAAGCCGAGGCTGCCTGCGCCGATGAAAGTTATCTTGGTCATATCGTCTCCTAGTTTTTTTGAATAGCCGTGTTACCACGGCAAGCCGCACAGATCAATTTCACCTGTGAGCCAGGGTTGGTCTGTTAATTGAAGGATCATCACGCATGCTGGCAATGGACGTTGCACATTGTCTTGCGTGAAATAAAGAATATCAGCCACTCTTTGCCAGCGGGAAAGTTGATAAAACGGCTGCGTCTCGACCGAGAATATCAGCAAGCCGAATGGAACCTGCAATTCATCCCGCATAAAAGATTCTGTCGCTCGAAGCAATGCTGTCCCATAACCTTTATGCCAATACCCAGGGTGAGTCGCCATGCCACCTATACCCGCCGTCCAAAATTTTTGAGAACCGACGAGAATCTCACGTTTGGGAACTCCCAACTGCGTGACGAGTTCTCCGTTCAAATCGCCCAATACCATCCAATCGGGCGATGCCCATTGAATGCCGGCAAAGTCGGGGTCGTTATCAATATCATCATCTGCAAAAGCAAGTTTGTCCAGCTTGTGAATTTCGTGGTCGAGACCAGGTGTGATATCTGCTTTGGAGATGAAACGGAAGTGAAGATTTGTCATTATTGGTTTATCGTTTCACGCCGCTCAATGCGATCCCTTCGATAAATTGTTTCTGCGCGATGAAGAAAATGAACAGCAGCGGCAAAATGGACAGGAACGCGCCAGCCATCAGCACGGTGAATTTGCCACCCATTTGCAATTGCTGTTGGAAGAAAGCCAGCCCCACTGTAAGCGTGGTCTGGTGCATATCAGTTGGCAGGTAAATAAGCGGATGCAATAGATCATTCCAGGCATCTTTGAAAACGAAGATCGTCAGCGCTGCCAATGCGGGCTTGGAAAGCGGAAGATAGATTTTCCAGAAAATACCGAAGAGCGAAGCGCCGTCGATGCGAGCCGCATCCACCAAGTCACGCGGAATCGTGAGGAAGTATTGCCGGAGCAGGAACGTGCCAAAAGCGCCGCCCCAAAATGCAGGGAGAATGAGCGGCCATTGAGTCCCGATCAGGTGAAGATATTTGAAGATGATAAAGTTTGGGATCAACGACACCTGTGATGGAATCATCATGGTTGCCAGCAAAAGGGAAAAGAGCAGGTTGCGTCCTTTGAAGTTCACAATGGCAAAGGCAAAAGCAGCCATGGCGCAGGTGATCAATTGACCGGCGGCGGTCAGAGTGGAAATTTTGAAACTGTTAAATACGAGATATGGGAAGGAGTGATCGGGGAGATTTTTCCAAAGGTCGATATAATTTTGGATTGTGATCGGGTCGGGAATGATGCTGCGCGAATATTGTTGGGCTGGAATGCGGAATGAAACCGAGAGCATCCAGAGGAAAGGGAAAAGCATGGTTATCGCGCCGAAGATCAGGATCGCATAAGAGAGAATATCCAGAATGATTTTTTGTGTACTACTCGACATATCTGACTCCTATTCGTAGACCACGTAATTGCGTTCCCACCAAAACATGATTCCCATAAAGACGGCGACCAGCAGCGCAAGTTGAATGGCTTGCGCACTCGCGGTACCCATACGAAAAAAATTAAATGCGTTTCGGTAAATGGAATAGACCGCCACTGGCACAGTGCTGTCGCCTTGTCCGCGCCGTGTAAGCATATAGATATAATCATAAGCTTGGAAGGCATTGATCGCTGAGATCAGGGTTTGAAAAAATATGCTTGGCGTGATGAGCGGCAGGGTGATCTTGAAAAACTGCTGGGCATCGTTTGCGCCATCCATTGAAGCGGCCTCATAATAGTCGCGTGGAATGGCGGTCAGCCCTGCCAGAAAGATGATCATGCCTTCGCCGATTGCGCCCCAAATGTTGACGATCACAACGGACATCATGGCGTTATTGCTGCACAACCAGCAGACCGGCGACATACCGAACGATTCTAGAAAATAATTCAGGATGCCCGTATCCTTGCCATAGATCATGTTCCAGACCAGCGCCGTGGCAACCGCAGAGGTGACTGTTGGCAGAAAATAAATGGTGCGGAAAATTCCCAGTCCGCCAATTTTACGGTTCAACAAAACAGCCACAAACAGCGAAAGGATCACCACACCCGGCACATATAAAACCGCAAAGGTGATCGTATTACTGAATGCCTTGATATAAGTTTCATTCTGGAATAGGGCAGCATAATTTGAAAAGCCCGCCCATTGCGGAGGGCGGATCAGATCCCACTCATAGAAACTCAACACCAAAGTCGCCAGCAGTGAACCGATCGTTCCAAAGGCAAGACCGATCAAGGTGGGAGTTAACATCACCCACAACCATAGCTTTTCACGTCCGAGCGGTTTGAGACCGTATTGCATACACTCTCCTACCATCATCCCCAGCCATTCCCCCAATGGGAACGGAGCTGGGGATGATGGCATTTCTATTTATTCTTCGTCAACACTTCATCTGCACTGGCAATCACTTCATCCAAAGTCGCGTTGAGTTCAGCCTCGCCATCCCAAATGGGAGTCAATCCATCACCGACAACACCCGCCCATTCTTCGTATCCTTTGAATACCGGTTTCATGTGAGCGAATGCCAATGAGTCAAGAAAAACCTTTTGGTCGAGATCTCCAGGTTGTTTGAGATACGAATCACTCTCCGCTACGGATTTCAAAACAGGGATCGCGAATCCCAATTCAGCCAGCCGTTTTTGGCCTGTTATGCTCAAAGCAAACTTGATGAATTCAAATGCCGCATCTGGATTCTTGGAATCTTTCGACACTACAAATCCAGCGCTATTAACACTGGTAGCGCGTCCTGCCGGACCGGTGGGCATTGGAGCCACACCAAATTTTATCCCCGACTGAACATATCCCGGCACTGCCCAATGCCCGATCGTTGTCATCGCCGCATTGCCAGATTGGAACAAATCGCCGCCATACTCGCCAGCAGTAGATGGCTTGGGCATGACGCCTTCCTTGTAAAGGCTGTCAATGTATGACCATGCATCACGCGCGCCGCCTTCGCCGATCAAAGTTTTGGTATGGTCATTATTGATAATATCGCCGCCATTAGCCCAAATGGCTTCGCTCCAGAACAACTCCATGTCCCATGTGTCAGTCCAGAGTCCGTACTGTTCTATTTTACCGTCACCGTTGGTGTCTTGCGTCAATGTTTTTGCCGCGGTTAGCAGGTCAGCATAAGTCCAATTTTCGGATGGATAAGCAACACCAGCCTTATCGAACATACCCTTGTTATAAAACAATACAATGGTTTGGAAATCGCGCGGCAAACCATAATAATCATTCCCAACTTTGTATGCGCTTAGCGTCTGCGGATAAATGCCATCCAGGAAACCGGGAGTGGCATCAATGTAAGGTTGAAGATCCAGCAACGCCCCACGACTCTGCCAGTCGAGATAAAGAGGCGCATCCATCGCGAACACATCCGGAGGCGTGCCGCCCGCGATCAGCGTATTCAACTTTGTCCAATACGAATCCCAATCGGACACTTCCACTTTTACAGTGATGTTTGGGTTAGCGATATGAAAGTCATCCACCACCGCCTGCCAGACGGTTTGCTCTTCGGGCGCGCCCCACATCATGAAGGTGATCTCAGACTTCGCCTGCGTTGTGGCAGGTTTCGTCCCACCACAAGCCGCCAACAACATGCTGGCAATCACAAGAACGAACAGATTTTTTTTCATGCTTCTTCTCCTTTTGAATTAAATATTCAACTTCACAACGGCTGTTAAGTTAGTTGGGCTATCAGGATTCAATCCCTTCGCAAGCGACCGATAATATGCCATCAATTGCAAAACAGGCAGATATAAAACTGCGCGGACCTGTTCGGGGATTTGAGATCCGAAGATCACATCCGCATCAGACTCACCCAGGCTTGCCACTTTCCCCCCAAGCATTTTCATCTCTGACAGCACCTTTGCCTCGTGGATTCGATTCACATCCGAAAGCATTCCTACCACAACAGCATTTTGGTTGACCATACTCATGGGTCCGTGACGGAATTCTAAAAAGTGGAATGGCTCACTGTGAGTGAGAGTCATCTCTTTCATTTTGAGATTCACTTCGCAGGCAAGTCCATATCGAATTCCCGAACCAAGAAAATAAAACCGGTCAAATTCTAAATTTTCTCCAATTTCTTTTGTGTAAGATTCGTATTTTTCCATCAACCGATTGCCAGTTTCCTGCAGTTTTTCCATTGAATCTAACAAATCATTGCGGCCCGCCATGCGCGCACAAAAAGCGGACATGGCGACAAACATCGAAGCGAACGAGCGAGTCTGCGCCACAGACTCTTCCTGTCCTTTTGGGATCACGATATTCACATCCGCAGAACGCGAAAGGGCTTCTTCATAATTGCTGATGACCATTACATCCCCGCGTTTTTCAGATCTATATTTTTCAACCGCTTTCACGGTCTCAGTTGTCGTGCCAGAACGACTGATGGCGACC
This sequence comes from uncultured Chloroflexota bacterium, assembly GCA_903914955.1. Classification (GTDB taxonomy): domain Bacteria; phylum Chloroflexota; class Anaerolineae; order Anaerolineales; family Villigracilaceae; genus Villigracilis. Next base: position 47,529 of record CAIWRB010000159.1, read on the forward strand.
AACAGATTTTTTGATTGAGTCAAAACAATTAGCGAATTAAGCAATAATTCCCCGCCAGGAATTGCACGCGCAATCCGCCCAGTCAATTCCTGATAGAGCGCGGCAGCGGCTAGTGAAAGGTAATACGTCGAACCACATCCCGTAAATATCACCTGCTCATAATTTTCGCCGTTAGGCAACAATGCGGCGCGAGTCACGTCAATCGCCTGCGCCCATGCCTCGGTCTGGGATTTTATTTCTGTATAAGTATGATCAGTGTTCATTATTGTCCTCTTATTTTTTTAGACCGACATCCAGTGGCTGCGGACCTAGATTCAAAACGCGTTCCGCATTTCCACAATATACCTTCTTCAATACATCGTCGGGTAGATACAAGCCATGCACATACCAGCGTCCCTGACCAGGGACCTCGGAATTGTTATAATTGAAATATTCATCATCCGTTTCAAGGAAGCGATAATTTAAACGATATGCTTCCAGTTCCGGGCCCATATCTGAACCGAACAAAATACGATCCTGATATTGAATAAAAAATTTCCGCGCCGTGTAGGGTTGTCTTCCAATCTCACCCAGCCTTGCGCTGATATCAATATAGTAATTTGGGCATGTATTAAGCATCTTTCCCACCCAGCCAAGGTTTTCACCATAACACCCAACATGTGCACCAATAAATGTTGTATTTGAATGTCGTTTCACGAGGTTGAAAAATCCATTCATAATTTCCATAAATGGCGGGAACGGCGGACTCGTAAACGCCCAATCAGGGTGTTTGCCAATTTCCTCCCAACGTTCATTTGTTTCATCAATTGGGTCAAAAAAAGCAACCGGGTCTGCGACATGAACCATCACCGGCAGGTTCAGTTCGCCCGCCATATCCCAGATCGGCGAAAGGCGCGCATCATCCACTTTGACTAATTGTCCTTTGTGATCTTTGACATGCAATCCAAATGGTTTCCATATCTTAAGTCCTTGCGCGCCCGCATCCTTCTGGACTTTGAGCCTGCCCACCGCCCAATCAGCAAATCCATCGCCCAAGCTTTCCCACTTCGACCATTCCACGCCGCCAAAGATTTGAAAACGGTCAGGCGCTTTTGCCTTGAAATAATCAAGATGACGATAAAGAATATCTTCGCCCCAACCGCCGTCGAGGTCAACGTAATGTGTCACACCCGCCTCATCTAACAGGTCAAGTAATTGATTCAAAGGCTTCGTGTCCCAGCCGCCGCCGAATGGCTCGCCGAGATGATTATGCGCGTCTATGACCGGGAATTTTGGCTTGTTTACCAAAGTTGTCTTGGTCACCAGCTTGGATTGCGGGCGAAAGTTTTCGAGAAACATATTTCTCCTTACGCAATAATGACTTTGATGTTCTGCTTCTTCAAAGATGCAATGAATTTCTTTTCGGTTTTTGCATCTGTCACAAATGTATGCATGCTTTTTAGTGGAGCCAGCAGGGCAGTGGATATTCTATTCACCTTTGAGTGGTCAGCCACAATGATCACTTCCCGCCCGATCTTCAGAATAGCGCGATCCGTTAAAGTTTCCTGCAGATAATCGTTGGTCAGCCCATGTTCAAGGCTGAGACCGCGCGTCCCCATAACAACTTTATCCGCGCGGATCTCGGTCAAGGCTTGCTCTGTGATGTGACCGATGAAGGACATTTCGCTCTCGCGCAGCATCCCGCCCAAAGAAATGACCGTGATCCCTGTTGCTCCCGCCAGAGCATTGAGCACGGGCAATGAGTTAGTGATTACAGTCAGGTTTTTGCGGTTACGCCGCAGGTTGCGCGCGACTTCGAGCACGGTCGTGCCTGATCCGAGGAATACAGTCTCTTTATCATTGACCAGATCCGCGGCAGCAAGACCGATACGATTTTTTTCATCCGATTGTTCGTTTTCGCGTTCAAGGATCGGCAATTCAGGCGGAGCCTGTTCGATTGCGATAACGCCGCCATGCACACGCTGGGCTTTGCCTTGTGATGCCAGCGACTCAACATCACGCCGCGCCGTGGCCACGCTAATCGAAAATTGCCCCACGATTTCAGAGATGCTTAGTCGTCCTTGTTTTGCCAACAGGGCAAGGATCTGTTTTTGTCTTTCGGGGGTTGGGGTAAATTCGCTCATAATCGCTCTTAATACGCTCATAAGAAATCATAGCATCTTTTCTGTAAATTTCAAGAGCGAATTTCAAGAATCAAAAAAAGCGTCTTTTTCAATAAAAATCTAGTGAGGGATTTTTCCCGTCAATCTATTCCCAGGATGAAAGTAAATAGTACGATATTCCACTTTTACCGCTCAACTCCGGGCGGATGAACAAGTAGCCAGAACAGCGGATATGAAGATCTCCAAGGCTTCGATAATTCTTTGCAGCGTCCCAAATTTTTTTCGGTGAATCATTCAGCATTTTATCCAGGTCGAAGCGCGGGGACGATGTATCTTTTGATTGTCTCTTGTATCTTGGGAGCCTTTCATGCTACACTCCTTGAAATTTATGAATGGAGCATGGATTTCTTCAAAAGAACATCGGAGCGAGGTGGGTTGAAATCGTAGCTTCTTTATCTGGCGTGAACGTTTTATGCAACAGACCAGATCCCCCCGTTTCGTATGTGCCATAGCGACGAATCCCCATAAGGATACAAATTTGCCTTGCCCCATTCAAACACATTCTAGTATTGCAACCATTAGTGCTCTCATCGAATAGCAAGCGATTGTTCTTAAAAAAGAATAAAGTAATTTCATTCTTTGCGTCAGGCTATACACTACTTGCAGTCAAGCGTACACTTGAAAGTCTGTTGGTTTTGGCGCAATAAAATCGCAAGCCAATTCTTGAATCTGTTCTTTACAAAGATCTAACATTAAAGACGCCCTGGCTAATTTTATAAAAGCCATCGTTCTTCACGAACGACTATTTTGTTCATTCCCACTTGTTGTTTACTGAAATTCAACTATGTCTCATTACCCCAATACCTTTCTAACGTCCAAGAAACAACACTGAAAAGGATGCTGCTTCACATAAGGATGTGCCTATGACCAAACTCATCAACCCTCCTTCCTGGCTCGACGCCGCCCTCGAATTCTGCATCGCCAAAACGCGCCTGAATCTGGCAACCCTCAATGGCTTTCCGGAACGAACCGAGGGCGGAAAATGGGTGCAGATGGATCCCGATCTGCATGGCTGGTGGGTAGGTGGCCATTGGGTTGGATTGATTTGGCTGGCTTACGCTGCCACAAGGGATCCATTGCTAATTGCCGCCGCCCGTGATTGGGGAAACCGTCTACTACCCCGCCAACCCGACCAGGATGATCATGATCTGGGATTTCTCTTCGAGTTGGGATTCGTTCTCGGCTACCAAATGACTGGCGATGAAACACTCAAGCTTCCCGCCCTGCAAGCTGCCGCAACTCTCAGCCAGAGATTCAACCCGCGTGGAAAATTCATCCAAGCCTGGGGTTTACTCGACGCTTCGCCCGAACTGCGCGGACGCACGATCATGGATACCATGATGAACCTCGACCTGCTTTTCTGGGCTGGCAAGGAAACCGGTGATCCTCGCTACACTGAGATTGCCGCCGCCCACGCTCGCACCACCTTGACCCACCACCTCCGACCGGATGGCAGCACCTCCCACGCCTGCGACTTCAACCCAGATACGGGTGCGTTCATCAAACAAGATACCCATCAGGGTTTAAGCTCCACTTCCTGCTGGAGTCGCGGCCAAGCTTGGGGTGTGTATGGCTTTGCAGATTGCTACCACGCCACGGGTGATTCCGTTTTCCTGGATACCAGCCGCCGCCTAGCGGAATATCTTTGGCCGCGATTGCCTGTTGATCTGATCCCGTTCTGGGATTTCGACAGCCCTCTCATACCCAACGATGTACGTGACAGTTCGGCCGCATCAGTATTGGCATCAGGCTTGCTCAATCTGGCGTCCGTCGAAAATGATTCCAAACTTGCCAGGCTCTGGCAAAGTCGGGCGATCAATATTCTTGAATCACTCTGGCTAAATTACACCAGTCGAGATACAGGGGAAGCCAGCCTTTTGCTGCATGGCACGCGATCCAAACCGCACAACCTGATGGATCACGGCCTAATTTACGGCGATTATTACTTCGTTGAAGCGCTCATGCGTTTATCAAAACCAGAGTTGACCATTTCTTGACCCAATTACAAACCCAGGAGTAACCATGAAATATCATTCCCCCCTCACATCCAACCCGGGCCTCAACACCCTGCCCATCAATCCATGTCAACTGCTCGATTTCAACTTGCTCGAACTTGAAGCCGGTGAAAAGCATGGTGCCACCAGCGGAAATCGCGAAATCCTGGCGGTGATATTAGGCGGCAAAGCCACCTTCACCATCAATGGAATCACATTCGAGAAAGTGGGGGGGCGACCGAATGTATTCAATGGTAAACCGCACTCGGTTTATATTCCTGCTGGTGCCGAGTTCAGCATTCAGGCCGAGGGCGCGGTTGAGATTGGCCTGCCCAGCGCACCCAGCGAGCAGACCGGTATCCAGCCCTACGTCATCAGTCCCTCACAGGTAGCCAACGGCGTCTGGGGGGCAGCCAATTTCAAACGCTACTTCCATCAGATTCTCACTCTTGCTTCCCAATCTGATCTTCCCGCCCAACGATTGATCGTCGGTGAGACATTCACCCCAAGCGGCAACTGGAGCACCTATCCGCCCCACAAACATCAGGTGGACGATCTGCCGCGTCAGGCATTTCACGAAGAGATGTACTATTTCAGGGTCAATCCCAGTGACGGCTTTGGCATTTGTCACTACTACAATGAAGACGGTGAAGACGAAAATTTCACCATCCGCGATAACAGCATCCACATGCTACCGCGCGGATATCACACCGTTGTCAGCGCCCCCGGTTACACCACATATTACCTGTGGTTCCTGGCTGGCAATCAGCGCGTCCAAGCTACAGTAGATGATCCCGCGTTAAGCTGGGTCACCAAGACGATCCCCATGTTGAAAGAATTGGGACATTAAAAAAGTGATACTCGATCTGTTCAAACTCGATGGAAAAGTCGCCCTCGTCACTGGCGCGGGACGCGGATTAGGCCAGGCGATGGCAATTGCCCTCGCCGAAGCCGGAGCAGATGTAGCTGGGCTGGGTTCCGGCTCTCTGAACGACACTGCTACTCGCGTGCAGGCTCTCGGACGACGCTTCCTGCCACTCAAAGTCGATTTGCTCGAAGCGCATGCGGAAGATATGACCAAAGTCGTAGAGCAAGTGGTGGTTGGTTTGGGTGCTCTGGATATTCTGGTCAACAACGCCGGCACAATCCGCCGCGCGCCGGTACTAGAATTCAGCGAGAAAGATTGGGACGATGTGATACAAGTCAATTTGAAAGCCGCCTTCCTGCTATCACAAGCCGCAGGGCGAGTGATGGTGAAACACGGCAAAGGTAAAATTATAAATATCGCCTCGATGCTATCTTTCCAGGGTGGCATTCGCGTGGCCTCGTACACCGCCGCGAAAAGCGGTATGGCAGGCATCACCCGTCTGATGGCAAATGAATTGGCATCCAAAGGTCTCAACATCAATGCCATTGCTCCCGGCTACATGGCAACCGATAATACCGCTGCATTACGCGTTGACCCCGAACGGGCACCAGCCATCCTCGATCGAATCCCGGCCGGCCGCTGGGGAGAACCTGCCGATCTGATGGGCGCGGTCGTCTTTCTCGCTTCCGCCGCCTCCGATTATATGAACGGTGCGATTGTTCCAGTAGACGGCGGCTGGCTGAATCGATAATCAATAATAAGGGGCTCGGATTTACAAAGATAAAGAACCCGTGTAGATTTGAGTCAATCATAAAATTCTTTTGCTTCTTTACACTACCTGATATTCTGTTATTAAGGTCAACCCATGCCCATATCCCGTCGCTTTCAACTTTTGGAAAAACGCGAAGTCAACCGCGAGACGTTTGTCGAACCGTGGCCTGAAGCTGGTCTCATTGTGGCTGATAGTCCGGCGGATCCTCAACCCAGCCTTCGTATCGAAGCAGGCCGTGTGACCGAACTGGATGGACGACCTCGCGCCGAATTCGATATTTTGGACACCTTCATCGCAGACCATAGTTTGGATCTCGCCACCGCGGAGATCGCGATGGCGACCCCATCCATTGATATTGCCCGGAAGTTGGTGGATATCAATGTGCCCCGTGCTGAAATTCTGCGTCTTGTTGCTGGATGTACCGCTGCCAAACTTGTAGATATTATCCGGCATATGAATGTGTTGGAGATGATGATGGGATTGGGAAAGATGCGCGCCCGTCGCACCCCGGCAAATCAGGCCCACGTCACCAACCGACGTGAGCATCCGGCACTCCTCGCTGCCGATGCCGCTGAGGCTGCCTTACGGGGCTTCGCCGAAATTGAAACTACCGTGGGCGTGGCGCGCTATGCACCCTTCAACGCACTGGCAATCCTCATTGGCAGTCAAACCGGGCGAGGCGGGGTGCTCACTCAGTGTGCAGTCGAAGAATCGCTGGGGTTGGAATTGGCAATGAAAGGTCTCACAACGTATGCAGAGACTCTCTCGGTTTACGGTACTGAAGGCACCTTTGTGGATGGGGATGATACACCGTGGTCCAAGGCGTTTCTTTCAGCGGCTTACGCCTCACGCGGAGTCAAGATCCGCTTCACCTCGGGCACAGGGTCTGAAGCGCTCATGGGGCATGCGCAAGGATATTCGATGCTGTACCTTGAGGCTCGTTGTTTGCTAGTTACACGCGGAGCAGGGAGTCAAGGCGTGCAGAATGGTTCCATCTCCTGCATCGCATTGCCCGAGTCTCTCCCAGGTGGTGTACGGGCAGTTCTTGCTGAAAATCTTCTGGCAACCATGCTTGGGTTGGAGGTCGCTTCGGGCAACGATGCGCTGGCCTCGCATTCCGACATCCGCAAAGCAGCCAAGCTCATGCTGCAATTTATCCCCGGCACCGATTTCATAACCTCCGGATATAGTGCCATGCCAAGGCGTGAAAACCTGTTTGGCGGTGGTAATTTTGATGCCGATGATTTTGATGATTACAATGTTCTACAACGCGATATGCAGGTGGATGGCGGTAACCGGCCTATTTCTGAACAAGAGGCGTTGGCCATTCGCACTGAAGCTGCGCGCGCGATTCAAGCTGTCTACGCTGAGTTGGGATTTCCAGCCATCACTGATGCTGAGGTGGGGGCGGCAGTTCTGGCTCATGGGAGTGAGGAAATGCCTATCCGGGATGTAGTGGCTGACCTTGCCGCCGCGGATAAGTTTTTGCCCAGCGAGCAAAACATTTTGAGCGTGGTACGAGCCTTGCAAATACGCGGCTTTGAAAAAGTGGCGGCCAACTTGTTGGAAATGGGGCGTCAGCGCGTGGCCGGTGATTATCTACAAACATCAGCGATCTTTGACAAAAACTTCAAAGTTCAAAGCGCGATCAACGATGTCAACGATTACTCCGGGCCTGGTAGCGGTTATCGCGTGAGTGCTGAGCGCTGGCAGGAAATGCAAAACCTGCCACAGGTAAAATCCCCGCGCGATTTTATTGCCGATCAGATCGGGGAGCCATGCGCTCGCCTCGCAGAACTGGGGCCGGCGCGTACAAGTACATCCCGCGAAGTGATCGTGGCTGTTGGCCCAGCCTTTGGTACAGCGCTGACTAGAACCATTAACGGTCTTGAGCATGAGGAAGTATTAGCTGCTATTCTCACAGGCGTGGCGAGCCAGGGTTTGGTGGCGCGTGTGGTAAAGGTATATCGTACATCCGACTGCGCTGCCATCGGGCATATCGGGGCGCAGCTTAGCGGATCAGGCATCGCCATCGGTTTGCAGTCGCGCGGGACCACCATCATCCACAAACGCGGACTTGCGCGGCTCAGCAATTTGGAATTGTTTCCCCAGTCGCCAAGTATGACATTGGAAACATATCAGTCCATCGGGGTGAATGCTGCGCGCTATGCGATGGGCATGGTCACCACGCCGGTTCCGGTCCAAGTGGATAACTGGGCGAGGTTGCGGCTCATAGTCAAAACTGCGTTATTACACCGTCACGAAACAGAACAAGTGCAAGACCAGCCGCCGATGGAAATGCGCTTTGATTGGGAACCTGATCTGTAAGGAATAACCCTATGATAACCCCTCCGATAAAATACCCACTGAGTGAGAGCGCCGCAGAAACATTACGAGCCTCCAGCGGACGTTTGCTCTCTGATGTTACCGCCGAATCCGCACGAGCCGGAGATATCTCCATGGCAGATATCCAGATCAGCGCCGACACCCTGCGCAAGCAAGCCGAAGTAGCGCGGCTAGCGGGTTACCCACAACAGGCTTCAAATCTCATACGCGCCGCCGAACTTACCGCTGTTCCAAACGCCGAGGTGCTGCGGATGTATAACACTCTGCGCCCGGGGCGGGCAACTCACGCTGAACTGATGGCATTGGCTGACTCGTTGGAAACGAACTACCACGCTCCAGAATGTGCCCACTTGGTGCGTGAGGCCGCAGGGGTTTATCAGATACGCGACTTGTTGCAGAAATAAGTCGGCATTAAAAAACTATGAAACATTCTACTTGCCTTGATGTTTTCTACGTAGCAAGCCACCGTTGGAGGCCGGCGATCGCAAGCGCATGATCTTCCCATCCAGCGAGACCTGAGACAATCAGCGTACCAACCCGTCCCTTGCCGCGGACGACTAGTGGCACGGCTCCTCCCTCGGCTCGGAATAGATCGGGGTCAAGTCCGGTCTCTGTCTGGAAGTCAGCTTCGCGTTCGAGAAATTCCAACCGGACGGCCCATGAACTACGGTCAAACTTGCGAGCGACATTCTTTTTCTTGATGATCCAATCTGCGTTCCCAGCTCCTGTCCCATCCATAAAATAGACAAATAGCGGATGATTGTCAGTCTCGAGATGGACAGCAACCGGTCTACCGGGAACAAGGACTGGTGCGAGTTCAAGGATGGACTTACCAATAGCCATAGCATCTGCGGCAGTCAAGTGTTCAAGCACGAGAGTTGATTCTTGTTCCGCACACTCGGCAGCAGTTGCTGGGGCACTCAAAATATTTTCCATTTCTAAATCTCCTCTATTTGCTATTAAGATTTACCCAGACATTCTTCAGACGGGTGTAGGCTAAGACCGCTTCTGGCCCACCCTCACGGCCGAGACCGCTTAGTTTGACTCCACCGAACGGTACCTCGAACCCGAAGGCGGCGGAACCGTTTATCGTAACATGTCCAACATCAAGTTTGGAAGCGACAGAATGGGCGGTGGCCAAATCGCTGGTCCAGATCTCAGCTGAAAGTCCGAACGAATTATCATTGGCTAAGGCAACTGCTTCATCAATATTGTCCACTGGAATAACCGTAATGACAGGGCCGAATATCTCCTCCCTGACAATGCGCATGCCGTTGTGGCAGTCGGCAAAAACGGTAGGGGCTACGAAAAAACCACGTTCATCGAAACCTTCCGGCCGGCCGCCGCCAGCGATCAACCGAGCGCCCTCCTCGATACCGATGCGAATATAGCCCATTACTTTCTCGTAATGTCTCTTCGAGGCTAAAGGCCCGAGATTAACTCCGGGCCGTGTGCCCGGACCGGGCAAAAGGTTGCGAGCACGGATAGCCAATTGTTCGAGGAAGGGCGCGTAAAGATCACGACGGACGTACCAGCGCGCGCGCTGTCCGCATGATTGTCCGGCATTCCAAGCTAAAGTTCCAGCCGCATTGCCAACAGGCCCATCCAGTTCAGTTGCATCTTTTACGAACACCAATGCGGCAGCTTTTCCACCAAGTTCCATGGAAATCACCGGCGTAATATTGCGGGCCGCGGCTTCGAGAACCCTGCGTCCCGTCTCGACCGAACCGGTGAATACGATACCGCGGACGCGCGGGTCTTCGGTGAGTACCTTGCCCAATTCTGGTCCGCCGGGAATCACGTTTAGCACGCCCGCCGGGATGCCTTCTTCCTGAAACAGACTGGCCAGGGCAAGTGTGACGAGGGATATTTCAGGTGCGGGTTTGACCACGCAAGTGTTTCCCGCCGCCAAAGCGGGCGCAACACTTCGGCAAAAAATATCCAGTGGATAATTCCACGGCGCGATGTGCACCGTAACCCCGAGCGGCTCACGCAGCACGTAATCCAGTTGCCCTGGTCCGAGATCGATCGTCATGCCTGTTAGTTTATCTGCCAACCCGCCGAAATACTCAAGATAGCGAGCGGCATCCTCAACCTCGGACGAGGCTTGATAAAGTGGTTTTCCCTGCTCGTTGGTTAGGAGCATGGCGAGCTCCGAAACATTCCGGCGGACGGCTGCCGCCACAGATACTAGGAAACGACCTCTGCGGGTCGGACTCCAATTAGACCATTCGCCCGAGAGAGCCTTTTGAGCCGCCTTCAATGCAAGATTGGCATCTTCTGTTGTACCCCAGCTCACCTCAGCAAAGATTTCTTCCGTGGCGGGGTTTATGACCGGAACTTTTGTGCCGTCCGATCCTTCATGCCAAACACCATCGATAAAAAGTTGATAAGAAGTATTCATAGTTCAATTTGCTCCATTGAAAAAAAATGAAATGATATTTAAACCTCGCTATATCTTAAAATGCTGGTTTAAAATCATTGTACTTCAACTACAATTCATGGTCTAGACGCCACGAAATAGTCTCGATCAACCGTTTTTTGGGAGTATACTTTGCGAAATCGCCGAATAATTTTTTATGTGAAAGATGATTGCAAATTTTTTGAAGTATATTGGATGTGTTGAACGCTTCAAGTACAATACTTTCTCACTTCGAGTTTTTTTTCTGCCCCTAAATGGAATATACTAGCCCGCCTGCGCTACCTCTGGAATTTCCTTAACAGCCAGAAGGCAGAAATTGCGCTATAGCCCAAAAAATATTGGCGAACTAAAGCTCTGCCTTAGTTCGTGCAACCAGTCCTAAAGGAATTCAGTGATAAACAGGCGACTCAAAAACCAACTCTAAACTCAATCAAGGATAAAAATGGAGAAGATATATGATCAAGACCGTCTTTATTACCGGCGCGGATAAAGGACTCGGATTTTCACTGGTTCAACGATTCCTCCGTGCGGGAGCGCATGTGTTTGCTGGTCTGCATCAGGCGAATAGTGACTTGTCTTATCTTGCCAAATCCTTTCCCAAAACACTCACTCCCATTTCTTTGGATGTTACGCAGTTGGAATCGGTGAGTCAGGCCGCTAACACCGTTGCCAAACTTGTCCCCGCGCTGGATGTTCTGATCAACAATGCAGGAGTGATGCTGGAAAATCGCACTCCCTTGCTCGAACTTGATCTTGCCCGTCTGCCGCTGTTCGAAACGCTGGATGTAAACACCTTTGGGCCGCTGCGCATGGTTCAGCAGTTTCTCCCATTGCTCGAAAAAAGCGACCACAAACTTATTCTCAACATTTCTTCTGAAGCCGGAAGTATCACCGATTGTTGGCGTGAATCGGAATTTGCCTACAGCATGTCCAAGGCGGCTTTGAATATGCAATCCAGGATCCTGCAGAATTACCTCAAGCCGCGCGGATTCAAACTGCTAGCTGTACACCCCGGATGGATGAGAACAGATATGGGCGGAGCTGACGCAGATATTAACGCGGACGAGGCGGCTGAGGGTATTTTCAACCTGGCTGGGAAAAAATGGGGTCCGGATGATGATATCTACATGGATTATCGGGCGCAACCGATCAGCTGGTAAAACAGAAGAGAAATGCGTTTGTTAATGCGAAGAAATTTTATTGAAGTTCGTAACTAAATTTAGGCGCGGATGGAGTTGTGATATGACATCAAAAGGAAAAAACGTACTCATTCTGCTCGGCGGACTGTGGCATGATTTCGACGGCTTCACCAGTGCAATGCAATCTCTGCTGAAACCACATGGCTTTCAAGTCGAAGCCACTTATGATCTTTATAGTTTATTGCACCTTGAAGAGGGTCACTATAATTTAGTGATCAGCTATACCTGTTTCTCTCCACATCGCGAGGGATTAAACGATACCAGCCCAGAGCGACTCACCGACGCTCAATTTGAGAGTTTGGCAAATTGGATTCGCAACGGCGGCGCATTTCTAGCTGCGCACGCGGCAACCGTTATTGGCGAATCTGACGCGGCGCTCGGCGAACTTATCGGCGGAGTCTTTGTTTCCCATCCGCCGGCATTTACCTTCAGCGTTCATCCTGTTTTTGGAGAGCATCCCATCACGATGGGGATTGAAGCGTTCACCGTCCATGATGAGTTTTATATGGAGACGCACACATCAGCCGTTCAAGTACACATGGTTGCATTTGACCGGGGTCTGGCGTACCCAATGGTATGGAGCAAGACCGAAGGCCAGGGCCGTGTAGCTCATATTGCGCCAGGCCATTCTCGTGAAGTGTGGGACCTCAAACCTTATCAACAACTTCTTTTGCAAACGATTTATTGGTTGATGAAACAAAAAATATCAGATTAACAAAAATGCGTCTCCCCGGGGAGACGCATTTTTGTTTGAAGCAGGATCTACTGGTAAGGGCAGTGATCATTGCAGGAACTCCCGCCTATTTTTTCTGCTTATACGGTACCAACTTTTCTAACGGCATCCTGCAATGACATACCGGTATAGTCTGTCGCATTAAAGAAACGTCCGCTCTTTGTGTCATCGACAAAGGCGCCGATCGCTACTCCGGGAAGGCTGCTTTCCGGCGAATTCGGGGCTTGCGGACCTCCCAAATCTGTTCGGCACCAACCCGGGTCGGTCAGGTTGATCAATACATTAGTTCCTTCGAGCTTTGTTCCCAGATCTTTGGTGAATTTGTCGAGCGCGGCTTTACTCGCCGAGTATCCAGCCTGCTCCGGTTGGTCTTTTATGCCGCTGGTGGTATTGATGACCCTTCCAAAACCCCGTTCGATCATCTTTGGGATCAATCTGTAGCAAATTGTGGTCACCGCAATAAAGTTGATACGGAAACTCAGATCCAATCCCTCAACCGGGGTTTTCCAGTAATCTGTCTGGTAAGCGACCTGTACGGCGGCATTGTTGAAAACAATATCAATCGCGGTTCCTTTGGATTCGATTTCATCAAGCATTCCAATTACTTCCTGGTGGTTTGCAAGATCAGCTTGAACACAATACACCTCTACCCCAAACGCTTTTACCTCTTCCATTATTTGTTTTGTATGCCCGAGACTCCGGCTGTGCAAAACCAAATTGCACCCTTGTTTGGCCATAAATAAAGCAGTGAGATAACCAATCCCCCGGCTGGCGCCAGTGATCAAGGCCCACTTATCTTTGACGGATATCATTATTTTATGCTCCTTGTTTTGTTATAGATTTCTTTGGTGTCGTTCCAGAGCGGATCGATCTGCCATATTTCATATCGAATTCCCGGATCCATCCCCGCCGCTTCGTTCAAGCCTGACCACATAATCCGCGCGCTACTTCGTACCATTTCCTGTTATCAATCAGATTTTTAGGTTAGATGGTTGGCGTTCGCCTATCTTATCATCCTTTTCCTTCCCACTCTTCATTGATTAACTACAACTATGAATCTAAAACCCCTTATCTACAGAAGGTACAACTTGAGTTGATTTTTATGATAAACCCCGTTTTATAAACCGATCCTCCACGAGGATATTTCAAAAACAAGAACATGACGAATTTTATTACGATGAAAACTATCGAATTTACAACAATTAACCGCTTTTTGGGTAATGCATATTGGTTGACGCATTTATTTTATCAACTTACAATTCATTACAATCAAGAAAAATTAGGTAAGGAACGCTCGAAAAATAAGTTACCCTATTCCAACAATCCAATTTTGAGTATCCTTGCCTCACTTTATTTGAGGATGATAACAAAATGGACCAACCGTACTCTGAAGCCACTGAGCAAGCGATGAAATACTTTTTCAGACAACTCTCCGAAAAAGACCGCC
>CAIWRB010000160.1 GCA_903914955.1 uncultured Chloroflexota bacterium
ACCAAAAGAAAAGCAAACGACAAGTGATCTCGCTGCCCTCTAAAAAGCCGGTTGTTTTGCCAAGAACAAAGGTTGATAAAGAGAAATAATGCAATATCCCAGCAGGAAGGCTGGGATATTTTTATGCGCGCTTGTCTATCATCTTCGATTGAACAGTTTCCTATCTCTGTTTTTTCTTTGCCCAACCCTCAATGATCTTAAACTCCGAAGTGAGCGGACCCAGTTCACTCACCCGCGCAATTGCGGGAGCTAACGCTTCTTCGCTCACGGATTGCACAACCCTCGGATTTCTTCTCAATACATCCACCGCTGTCTCATGCGAAATGGATTGTGAATACACATGCCGTTTGATCTTGATCTCGTTACACTCCGCCTGCAAGTGGTTATAAAAAGTGTGCAATGACAGAGTGTTCTTTTTGACCCACGCCCAAGCTGCGGGCATCGCATGATACAACCAGTGACCGGGGAAATCCACAGGCAAGACCTCGTTGAAATACCATACTCCGCCAGGGGTGATCTTTGACAGGATGGCATCCAGCATTTCTGATTCCCGCAAAATAAACTGAGAGATCGCCACATCAACACTTGCTTCAGGCTGCGCGAGGAATTCATCCAGCGTCATGGTGTAACCATGCGCGCCATGCCATTTGCGGAAATCCATTGGGAAGGCAGTCGTATAGTCCTGAATGATCTGCACCACCTTCGTATTACCTTTTTTTCCAAAGAACTTTAACGCCTCAGCAATGGCTGGCGTATTCCGAATCTCAGTCTGTGGGACAAGCGGATTGATATCAAAGAATGGCAGGGTCGGAGAATCAGCAAGGCGCTCATCCACTACCGGAAGTTGTTCCACAGAAGGAAATGTAACTTCATTCCAGAGCGGAAGGAAATACCCAAAGTCGTATTCAAACAACATGGGCAGTTTGCGGAAGATGGGAACAAATACCGCCAACGGCGCAATTGAAGTAATACGTCCGTTCGGAACATCTACACGCACCTCGCGCAGCATCAGGCGCAGCAAGTCCCGCTGGTCACCAGAATCCGCGCTCTCCCATATCTGGTACAGATCCCCGATCGTCTTTGCGGTAACCTTCAAGCTCTCGATCTGATCATTCGTTGGCAGTACCAGACTCTCCCTGCGTATACGATCCAGTTCCTCCTGGTAGACATCCATGTTGTCATCGAAGTCTCCCTCGATGCGCATTTGCTGCAGCCTGCGGCGTTCCGCTTCAATGCGATCCCGTTGGCGGCGCAGGTTGATCATCTCGTTCTCGTCGCCTGCTTGATCTGCAACCTCTTTGATCCAATCCTCAGGCAGTTGGATGTATTTGATCAACTCGTGTACCTGCTGCTCCAGAAGTTCTGCGCGCACGCCAGTCTTTTGATGCGGGCAATCAATGTATCCGCGCTCATACGACATCTCGCGATAATACGATCCCGCGGCAGCACCCTGTGCGCGCAATGTCCTGCCACACACGTCACAGACTGCAAGCGTGGAGAGTAAATAATTTCGATATTTCTTCTGTACGGCGCGTGAAAGATGGCGACGGCTGGAGCGCACATCCTGGCATTTTTCCCACAAGTCTTCAGAAATAATTGCCTGATGTTGTCCATCGTAAATTTCGCGGGCGTTTCCTGCCTGAGTGTATGAAACTTTTCCCACATAATAGACGCTCGTCAGTATCTCGGAAATTCCATCCTTTGTAAATCTGCGTCCCGCGCGAGTATGGTATCCCTTCTGGTTGAGCATGTCTGCGATATCTTGATCGGAATATCTGCCTGAGGCATAACTCTCAAAAACCAGTCGGATAATTGGGGCTTCCTCTTCGTTGATGACTGCGGGCTTTTTTGCATCCCCAGAGAGGGCGTATCCAGGAGGCGCAATTGAGGCATTGTACAACCCCTGGCGCGACCTTTCCCTTTTTGACTTGCTGGTGTGCTGTCTGAGTAGGTGGATGTAATACTCATTGATGGCCGCCATGATGGTCAGGAAGAAACGTTTGCTTGGATCGCTGAAATCGAATTCGGGATCCTTGACCGAAGCGAAGCCTACCTGAAGTTGTCCCAACTTATCGAAGATATCGAGCGTGTGATATACGGAACGCGAGAGACGCGAGAGTTCGTGAGCGAGAAAGATGTCGCAGCCTTTTTTCTGCGTTACCGAAAGCGCAGCATTCAGTTGCGGGCGATCACGTTTTGTGCCGGACTCGCCTTCATCCACGAATTCCCCGACAATACTCCAGCCTTTTTCACTCGCATAGTCGCGCATTTCATGCAGTTGTGCTTCAATTGAAAAGTGATCCTTTCCCGCCTGTTCTTCGGTGGATACTCTTGCGTATAAAACTGCCCGGCTGCCAGGGGCATTTTTGATCTTCTTGTCCAAGGGGGCATTCTCCTTTCAGTTGGTGATATCGTTGTTCATTTTAGCATCACTCTGGAAGAGGTTTTTGTTATCCGACCATATTTCAGAAATTCCCGCCATACATAATGTTCTGATTTTTACGAATCGAATCAACTCTGAGCCTGTCCCTTTGAAGTTTCGGGGACGGGTGGCTTTTCCTGTTTTCGGACAATCTCAATGAGTTTATCGATGAACGCATTTTTCTGGCGTTCGAGTTCCGCGTCTGTCGGTGTGGTGTCGGTTTTTGGCTTCATGTGTACAATAATCTCGTGTGTAATAACGCACAGAATATCAGTCTCTTCACTATAAAAATAGTGGAGATTTCTCCTTTTAATCGAAGCAAGGTTTGGCAGGCAATTGAAAGTAACCTACACTGACTCGGCTATAAAGAACTGATGAACATTATTGCTCCGGGTGGAAATAAATATATTTACCACCCGTATGTGTTTGTTTAATGTGCACTGTTGAGCGCATTGCTTATCGGCTGGAAGTGCCGTTGTATTCTTTTTACTTGCCATATTTCATCTCCTTATCAAATTAATACAAAAAGTCCCTTTCCTTCCGGAAAGGGACTGCAAATAGATAGAATCGTCCCAATGGGAATTTCTCACATCAGGGCAAGGCAAAGTCTACATGCTTTATTTATTTCTGTCAAACAAGGTTAAAAACCTCCAGTGATTCTATTTGGTTAGATCGCTTCATCAGATTATTTTTCAATTAATTCCCCGTGACTCGTTGCAAGAAATTCTAATTACCAGTAAAAGATGATCTCCATAATACGAGAAACTCAGTCAAAAGCGCTCATAGGAATTATTTTCATCAGACACCCTGTTTAGTTTAATTCCCTGAACTTCGCAACATCCGTTGACGCTTGTGAAAGAATAGACGCTATCCACGTAATCTGACTTAATTAACTCAAGTTGCCACCTTCGGCTCTTGGATGGTTTTTGAGTCAATTTTCTTAACGCAAAGCCGCGAAGACGCCAAGATTTAATGCTTTTTCCCTTTGCGACTCTGCGCCTTTGCGTTAAATCTTGTGCAATTCTGCAAGGTGGCAACTTGGATTAATTAAAAAGGCGGCTGGTGTCGGTAAATGGCACAATCACCTATTCCTATAATGGAATAGGTGATAGATTGAGTCAAACCGTAAACGGAGTCCCGACGAATTACATTTTGGATTTGAATGCTGGATTAACTCAAGTTCTCAGCGATGGGACAAACACCTACACCTATGGACTAGTTCGTATCTCCCAACAAAGGGGAGGCACGCCTGACTACTTCCTCAGCGATGCATTAGGATCAGTGCGCCAAATGACTGACCAGACGGGAGCTATAACTTACACACAAATGTATGATCCGTATGGAATGGTAACTGCCACCAGCGGAACTTCTCAAACCGACTACAGCTTTACAGGCGAATCTTATGATACTTACATTAAGTTAATTTACCTGCGCTCCCGCTACTACAACCCCGCCAACGGGAGATTCCAGTCAAGAGATACCTGGGGCGGGAATGTGAATAGTCCCCGGTCCTTGAATCGGTGGGGGTATGTGGAAGGGAATCCTGTAAATTATTTTGATCCCAGTGGACATATAGCAGAAGGACATGAAGCTAGAGAAGCCGATGTTATTAGAGACAAATTGAAAATTTTTTATGGTGTAGAAATTCAAAAAGATTGGGGATATATTTCATCATATTATGGACCTCATGCGCCTGTGTTACCGGATTGCATGTGGAAAAAAGGGAATTGGAGAAGTGTTGAAGAG
>CAIWRB010000161.1 GCA_903914955.1 uncultured Chloroflexota bacterium
AGTCTTCAATCAACTCTCCCAACGCGTGTGGGATGTTTACCGAGCCACGGATGCTGCTTCTTTTCGTTCGAAGGCCGAAGAGCTTCGTCTGTGGGCCGAAAAGAATACCACCGGCTATGTTTTGGAATCAGCGCTCAAACTGTGCAAAAAAGTGGATCGCTTTGTCCTGGCTTATGACCATCCGCTTGCACACCGTACCAGTAATATGTTGGATCGCCTCATGAATCCTATGGATCGTTGGCTGGATGGTACTCGTTTCTTCCACGGACATTGGACTTCATCAGAGCGATCAATACGCGCCTGGGCTTTGTTGAACAATTTTGGACCGTACTGCCCGCGCGCTGAGATCAGTAAGACCTATTCTTCGCCAGCTCATAGAATGAACGGATTCGTTTACCATTCAAATTGGTTGCACAATTTGCTGGTTGCGACCTCCATGTCTGGCTGCAAGCAATGACCACAAAAAACATCAGAACCAGCAAATTTCCTTCTAATGGAAAAAATCAGCCAAACCCTGGCCGGTCGCACTGCAGTTCTGCATTTGTTGCCTTTTTCTTTTGCCGAACTGGAACCTGGCTTAATGACATATGAAAGCCTGATTTTCAAAGGTCAATACCCGCGCATATACGATCGTGACATTGCCCCTACCGATTTTTACCCGTCCTACATCCAGACCTACATCGAAAGGGATGTGCGCCTGATAAAAAATATCGGGGACATCAACGCTTTTATTCAATTTACCCGACTGTGCGCCGGGCGTATCGGACAACTGCTTAACTTCGCCGGCCTGGCGAACGACGCTGGAATCAGCCCGAACACGGCCAAAGCCTGGCTCTCCATTTTAGAGAGTTCCTATATCCTGTATCGTCTGCAACCTTACCACAACAATTTCAATAAGCGGCTGGTCAAATCGCCCAAGCTCTATTTTTATGATACGGGTGTTGCTTGCTCGTTGCTCGGTCTCCATGATGAAAATCAGGTCAACTTGCATTACCTGAAAGGTGCGCTTTTTGAGAATCTGATCATCAACGAGTTCATCAAGCGCAACTTCCATCGCGGTGAGAATTACCAGCCGTACTTTTGGCAGGATAGTCATGGCAAAGAGATTGACTGTCTGCTGATTGCGGGAGAAAAAATCACACCGGTTGAAATCAAATCCAGCAAAACAATGTCCACAAGTTACTTTGACAATCTCAAATCTTGGCGTGCATTGGTGAACGTGCCGCAAGGTCAAGGTTATGTGGTCTACGGCGGGGATGAGTCCATGCAAACCAGCGCTGGCACCTTTGTCAGTTGGCGGCAGCTGGAACGCATCTCAGATTAAGGGATCCGGGAAAAATCAACTGTTGGGCAATCTGAATTTCTGCCTGGACTGCTCGCTAGATTACATCCATTGGCTCGATGACTTATCCAAAGATATTGTTGGCTAATGACGGACACTAACCAAAAGCATTTTGTGACAAATAGTTGTGAACAGATGTGGACATAAGTCTCGACTTTTGCCAAATTTCCCCAAATTGCTTGACTTGCTATGCAAGTGGTTATAAAAACCGGCCGCTGTTGATGTAAAAATAGCTCAAACAGAACCTAAATCAGGTTCATCAAAAACCACTCTTATTGTTACGCTCCGCGGTTTCTTTCCCCGTCGGGGCCGTCAATGGTAAATTCGA
>CAIWRB010000162.1 GCA_903914955.1 uncultured Chloroflexota bacterium
ACGAGAATTGATCATTACAAAAGAATCTCTCGAAGATGCGAATCGTGAATTGCAGACTGCGCTGGTTCGCGAACAAAAACTATCGCACACCGATTCGTTGACAGGCATTAACAACCGCCGTTACCTATTTGAACTTGCCGAGAACCAGATCGCGATCGCCTCACGCTATCAACAACCGCTGGCTGTGATGATGTTCGACATCGACCACTTTAAGCAGGTCAACGATTCATTTGGACACGATGTTGGCGACCAGATGCTGAGACGCGTGGCGCAAATCGCCTGTGCAGAACTGCGCAGCGCAGATGTGATCGGACGCTATGGCGGCGAGGAATTCATTGTACTTATGCCGATGACCAACGCCCAACAAGCCTGCCTGCTGGCGGAGCGCATCCGCGCGGGTGTGGCGGCCCTGCATGTGTTATCGGAAAAAGGGGATACATCCACCACGCTCAGCATTGGCATTGTGGAGATCAGCCACGCCCCGCGTTCGCATTCCAAATCAGTGGAGGATGTGTTTCGCAGCGCCGATAAGGCAATGTATAGCGCCAAGCAAGCCGGACGTAACCGTGTGGTGTCTATACCTTCACAATAAATTAAACCTGTCAAAGGAAATCATCCATGAGCCAATATTCTCAAAAGGAAAAACGAACAACTTACGTTTTTATTTTTATTTTCCTTTTGCTGGCGGTGAGCATTTCTGCGATCGGGTATGTTTCCTATCATAACTTTAAACAGCAATTCCGTACTCAAGCCGAGAGACAACTATCATCCATTGCGCAACTTAAAGTAAATCAACTGGCTGGCTGGCGTCTGGAACGGCTGGCAGATGCCGAGTTGCTTCATCAGAACCAGGCTTTTGCATCTCTGGTGCAGGCCTACTTCAAAGATCCGCAGGATGCTTCAGCTCGGGCGCAGATACAGGATTGGCTGGAAAGTTATAAGATATACAGTGAAAATGACCGCATTCGTTTGCTGGACGCAAAGGGTTTGACGCGTCTTTCCATCCCTCAGGAATTGCCGCCCATCTCATCTGTCGTTGCCAGCCGTATCCCGCAAGTGCTGCAATCTAACCAAGTGACGCTGGTGGATTTTTATCGCAGAGGGGATGACTCACAAATACGTCTCTCCCTCCTGATCCCGATCGTACATGCCCTGGCTGGTGATCAGGTATTGGGGGTGGTATCCATAAGTATAGATCCTGAAAAATTTTTGTATCCATTGATAAAAGAATGGCCTTTTGAGAGCACCACCGCCGAGACTCTGCTTGTGCGTCGTGATGGAAATGATGTACTCTTTTTGAATGAGCTACGTTTCCAGCCAGACACAGCCATGAACCTGCGCTTTCCACTGGAGAAGACTGAAATTCTGGCCGTTAAATCTGTGCTGGGGCAAATTGATATTGTAGAAGGCAAAGATTATCGCGGCGGGCAAGTGCTTGGTGCATTGCGCGCCATACCTAATTCACCCTGGTTCATGGTTGCACGCATAGATATCACTGAGGTCTATGCGCCGTTGAGTACAAGATTATGGCAAACCTTCGGAATGATCGGCATGGCAATTATTGTGGCGGGTACAGGTTTGACGACCATCTGGCGGCGGCAGCGCCGTCTATACTATCGTAATCAGGCTGAGGCGGAGAAATTAGCCCGCGAAAACGAACTACAGCTTAACGAAGCACAGGTTATCGCAAGGATGGGAAGTTATCGATTTGATTTTTCCACTGGAAAATGGAAAAGCTCTGAAGTGCTGGATAAAGTGCTTGGGATAGATAAAAATTATGACCGATCCATCGAAAGTTGGGCGGCACTCATTCATGCCGATGACCGCCATTTCATGACCGATTATTTCGCGAACGAAGTCATTGGCAATCGAACACGCTTCGATCACGAATACCGCATCGTTAGGCACGATGATCATGTTGAACGCTGGGTGCATGGCTTGGGGGAATTGGAATTTGATGCCGAGAACAAACTCGTTTCCATGCTGGGGACCATCCAGGATATTACCGGGAGCAAGCGCGCCGAAGAAGTGATCAGCAAGAGCGAGGAAAAATACCGCAGGGTGGTCGAGACCGCATTCGAAGGCATTATCTTTTTAGACGGCGACACCCGCATGACCTTTGTCAATAATCAAATGGCGTTCATGCTCGGATATACAGTTGAGGAAATGCTTGGGCAAAAGCTCGAATCTTTTCTTGATGAAAACCAATTAAGAGATCATCACCTGCAGATGAAAGAGAACGCGTTTGAGATGAAGGATGTTTATGAGCAGTGTTTCAAGAGAAAAGATGGGGGAAAACACTGGACGCTCATGTCGCCCAGGGCGATCTTTGACTCGGATGGAAACCTGGAAGGTTTCTTTGGGATGATAACCGATATCAATGAGCGCAAAATTGCCGAACAACAGCTCACTGAATATGCCGGGCGTCTTGAAGAAATGGTGGATGACCGCACGCGTGAATTACGCGATGCCCAGGAACAACTTGTGCGGCAGGAACGGCTGGCTTTACTGGGGCAGGTGGCGGGCAGCATTGGCCATGAACTGCGTAACCCGCTTGGTGTTATCTCAAACGCGATCTACTTCCTAAAAATGGCCCAACCCAACGCCAGCGAGAAGGTGAAGGAATATCTGACCATTATCGAGAAGGAAGCGCGTACCTCCGACAAGATCATCACCGATCTGCTGGACTTCGCCCGCCACAGATCCGTTGACCGTGAATCTGTTCCCGTTGCTGATTTGATCCATGAGATGTTTGAGCGTTTTCCCGCACCCCTGTCTGTGACGGTGACGCTTGATATTCCGCCAGAACTGCCGAAGATATTTGTAGATCCTCATAATCTGGTTCAGATCCTTGGTAACCTGACGGTTAATGCCTGTCAGGCCATGCCAAAGGGAGGACAGTTATCAATTGCGTGTCGTAAGTCATCAACGATTAAGGAACAGGCATCAATAAGTTCTGACTCGCTGATCACTGACCCCTCGACTGCGCCAATTACAAATAACTGGGTATTAATGAGTGTTAAAGATAGTGGTACGGGCATTTCTGTTGAAAATATGCCCAAGCTCTTCGAGCCGCTCTTCACAACCAAAACCAAAGGGATTGGGCTGGGGCTGGCTGTCAGCAGGAAACTGATCGAGGCAAATGGAGGCCGCATCGAGGTCGAAAGCGAAGTTGGGCTGGGTTCCACCTTCACGCTTTGGCTGCCTGTCGACTAGGACTAAAAAATGGAGAATCCCATGAACGAAATCCAGAATAAGGCGCTGATAGATCAACTAGAGCGGTTTTGGCCGCAGATGCTCCGCTGGGCATTGATCGCGTTCGCTTACTGGATTGCAGTACGCCTTGGGCTTTTGTTCGTAGCACAGCCTGAAGGGATCGCCTCAGTTTGGCCCGCGAGCGGTTTGGTGCTGGCGATTTTATTGCTTAACCCAAAAAGCCAGTGGACAAAACTTCTCGCAGTTATTTTTGTTGTGAATGCGGTCGGGAATTGGAGCGGCGGTAACACGATTGCGGTGAGTCTGGGGTTTGCGCTGGCCAATTCGCTTGAGCCGTTTCTCGGCGCATGGGTCATGACGTATTTTTGTAGATCTAAAATTACCTTCGAGAGCATTCGGGAAGTAATGGCTTTATTTAGTGTAGCGCTCATTGTAAATGGCGTTAGCGCCTTGCTGGGAGCGGCCATACCCGCGATCGCTTTCAATGTTCAATTTTTTAAGGCATGGCAGCTTTGGTGGGCCGCGGATGGGTTGGGGATAATTCTTATGACGCCGCTAATTGTCAGCCTGTTCACCAGCCCGGTCGACATACGATCGATCACAGCGCGCCGCACGCTTGAAGCAGTTTGCCTTTTGTCGATCATGCTTTCATTTGCGTGGTTGTTGTTTGGCGGGTTTACTGATCCCGCACATCCGCTGCTGCGGAATTATATGGTTTTCCCGTTCGTGATCTGGCTGGCGTTCAGATTCCGACTCCACGGTATGGCTGGCGCGCTGCTGTTGTTTGCCGCCATTGCCACCGGGTACACTTTACAAAATATTGGCATCTTCGCAATTGCAGGTCAGACCCTGTCCGAACACCTCGTATCAGTTCAAATATTTCTCAGTGTAATAACCTTTTCGGGCTTTCTATTGAATGCCTTGGTCACAGAGCATAATCATGCGGAGATCGTTTTGCAGGCGAGTGAGGCAAATTTCAGGAACCTGGTTGAGAGCGCGCCGGAGGGTATTCTGATCGCCTCATCTGATGGACGGCATGTCTACGCCAACCACCATGCTGTCGAAATTCTGGGTTACTCGCCCGATGAGATTGTATTAACCAAGCAAAAAGATCTGGCGGATTCGGCGGCCTACCCTCTTTTGAGGCAAAGGTTGGAGGACCGTATTGCAGGGCTGCCGGTGCCGCATACGTATGAAACGAATATCCGCCGCAAAGACGGTTCGAGTTTTCGGGCGGAGATCACTGGAACACGAACCAGCTGGGAGGGAGAGTTCAATGATCTGGTGTTCATCCGCGATATTACCGAACGCAAACAGGCTGAACAAAATCTGCAAAAAAAGGAATCCAACCTAAGTGCTTTAATATCCAACACAAGAGACAGTATCTGGGCAGTAGATGCGGAATATCGTTTGGTCATCAACAACGAGCAGTTTTTAGGGATGATAGAGGAAACAATAAAACACGCGATCGGAATAGGAAAAAGTGTGCTGTTGGAAGAAATTCCACAGGAATTACGCGAACGCTGGCGCAGTTATTATGATCGCGCCTTGGGTGGTGAAATATTCAGCATCGAAACTAAAATGCTTTTTACCGAACAAGACCTTTATATGGAATATAGCTTTCATCCCATCCGGAAGTTAGATGAAAGCATTAGCGGAGTTGTTGTTTCAGGGCACGATATTACTGAACGCAAACAGGCTGAATCCATGCTGAGGGTGCGTTTGGATCTCAGCAAATTTTCCGACTCTCATTCGCTGGATGAACTGCAGCAAAAGATGCTCGACGAAGCCGAAGTATTGACCGGCAGTCAGATCGGCTTTGTGCATTTTCTTGAAGCCGATCAAAAGACATTGTTGCTGCAAACATGGTCTAGTAACACTCTCAAGAACATGTGTACCGCCGAAGGCAAGGGACAGCATTATTCGGTGGATAAAGCCGGTGTATGGGTGGATTGTGTTTCGACGCGTGCGCCCGTGATCCATAATGATTATCCAAACCTTGAGCATCGCAAAGGACTTCCAGAAGGTCATGCTCCTGTTCTGCGCGAACTTGTTGTGCCTGTTATTCGCAATGACTCTATTGTCATGATCATGGGCGTTGGTAATAAGCCGACTGATTTTACCAATGTGGATGTTGAGATCATGTCTCAATTAGCTGATTCGGCCTGGGATATTATTCAACGCAAGCGGGCGGAGCAACAGCTTAAAATAAACGAATCCATGCTCGCCGAGATGGGTATAACGGCAAAAGTAGGCGCGTGGAAAGTTGATCTGAAAACAATGCAGCAGACATGGACGGAAGAGGTCTATCTGATCCATGAACTGGATCGGTCTTTTTATCCCACCTATGAAAATGGAATTGAATTTTACCCTCCGGTCTCCAGACCTGTTATTGAGAAAGTCCTACAGCGAGCCATTGAAAATGGAGAGCCGTTTGACCTTGAATTGGAATTCGTTACCGCCGGGGGGACCCACAAATGGGTTCATGTCATTGGGAAGAAGGATGTTGAAAGTAACGATATCCATGGAACATTTCAAGATGTTACCGAACAAGTGCTGGCAAGGGACGCCTTGCAAGACAGTGAGTTCTTTATCAAAAGTATCCTTAACTCGCTAACTGCACAGATTGCGGTGTTGGATGGGCAAGGCGTGATCGTGGCGGTCAACGAAGCCTGGAAGAAGTTTGGGCGTGAAAATGGCAGCCCTGATCCTACAGATTATTTAGGCTCCAATTACCTTGCCGCGTGTGAAGCGGCAATTGAGCAGGGTGATCCGGTTGCCCGCCGCGTGGATCAGGGTATTCGCGCGGTGTTGGATGGGACTGAGACGCATTTCAGTATTGAATATCCATGTCATTCACTGAAACAAAAGCGTTGGTTCTCGGTACGTGTGGTACCCCAGCATCATTCCGGCCGGGGAGTGGTGGTGATCCACGAGGATATCTCCAATCGCAAGCAGGCCGAACAAGCGCTCGAAGCGGCGAACCTCGCCTTGCAGACCACACTGGCACGTGAGCAGGAATTGGCGCGCACTGATCCGCTGACCGGTATTGACAATCGCCGCAACCTGATCGATCGTGCCAAACATGAATTGGACATTGCCGCCCGCTACCGGCAGCCGCTCTCTGTGATCTTATTCGACCTAGATCATTTCAAAAGCATCAACGACACCTTCGGTCACACAGTTGGTGACCATATTCTGCAGCGGATTACGCAGTTCGCCTGTGCCCAACTCCGTTCGGCTGATGTGATCGGGCGTTATGGTGGCGAAGAATTCGTCATCCTCATGCCAATGACTAAACCCGAACAGGCCTTTTCACTGGCGGAGCGCATCCGAGAGGATGTTGCAGCATATTCAATGCCAACGCCAAAAGGAGAAGTCAGCGTCACGCTCAGCATCGGCATTGTTGAACTCTCGCAGGTTGAATCTGTGGAAGAGGTGTTTCACCGCGCCGACGAAGCAATGTATGCCGCCAAGCAAGCCGGGCGCAATTGCACAAGGATCGGCTCTATATGAAAAAAAGAACCTGTCACGAAAAAAATAATCAGGAACTTCATTGTCGGATGAATGGGAAGTTGGGCAGGTGCAGTCAATGTTCCATTTGGCTGCCGGTAAACTGAGGAATTCATGAATATTGAAATTGATATTCACACGCTTGCCATTGTTCTAAGCCTTATTAATTTCCTGCAGGTCATTGCCCTCTATGTCCAATACAGGTTGGAAAAAAATCGCAGCGGGCCGGGTTGGTGGATTCTTGGTAACACCGCTGTGGCACTGGGGTTTGTCTTCAATTACGTGCGGGATAACCCAACCTTTGGGCTGATCGCGATCGTAGCAAACAATGTTCTGTTCGTCTCCGGTATGCTGCTGCTTTATGTTGGCGTGCTGCGTTTCTTTGATCAACGCGAACGGCGTGGCTGGCTGATTACGTTCTGTGTACTCTTCACACTGGCCATCATTTATTTCACCTATCTCAATGATGATCTGGCGGCTCGGAGGGTGTTGCTCTCCTCTGCGATAGCCGCGATTTCATTTTTAATTACATGGTCTCTCCTAAAGCGTACGGTGCGCTCGGTTACGGCTTCGGCCCATTTTTTGGCTGTAGTATTTCTAGCCACCGGTATTTTCTTTGTGATGCGTATGCTCTCTGCGTTTAGTGGCGCACCGCTAGGCGGCATTTTTACACCAACCGTTACACAAACCGCAACGTATCTGTTCATCCTCATCGCCAGTACGCTGTGGACGTTTGGATTGATCATCTTCGTCAACCAGCGTTTGAGTGAGGAGAGCCGCGAGGTTAGCGAAAACCAGGACTTGATCTTTAATACCAGCCCTGATGCGGTCCTGATCACCCGCCTGGCTGACGGCTTGTTTGTTGGCATCAATTATGGATTTACGGTGCTGACTGGTTTCACCAGAGCGGAAGTGATCGGTAGATCCATTTTGGAAGTTAATATTTGGAAAAATCCCAAGGATCGTCAACAACTTGTCGAACTGTTGCTTGAAAAAGGGGTTTGTGAAAACCTTGAAGCGGTTTTTCAGCGCAAGAACGGCAGTCAAATGATCGGGATGGTATTTGCCAAGATAATTACTCTGCAAGGCGTGGCGCATATTGTCAGCGTGACGCATGACATCACTGAACGCAAACAGGCGGAAGATGCGCTGCGCGAGAGCGAGGAAAAATTTAGAGAGCTGGCAAATCTCCTGCCGCAGACGATCTTTGAGTCTGACACACAGGGGAACCTTACTTATGTGAACAAGCAGGCCTATGGAATATTTGGATACACGGAAAATGATTCGATGATCGGTGTAAACACCCTGAACTTCTACACACCCGAATCTAAAATAAGAGCCATTGAAAACATAAAGCGCAGAATATCCGGTGAACCCATGGGGAGCAATGAATACACCATGCTACGTAAAGATGGTTCGACATTTAAGGCTCTGGTCTACTCGAATTCGATATGGAAAGAAAAGAAACCCGTGGGGTTGCGGGGAATTATTGTTGACATAACCGAGCTGCGGCATGCGGAAGAATCCCTGCGGGAGAGGGAAGAACAACACCGCACCATTCTCCAAGTCGCGTTGGACGGTTTTTGGATGTCGGACATGTATGGCCGGTTATTGGAAGTCAACGACTCCTATTGTCAGATGAGCGGTTATGACGCCTCGGAATTGCTGACCATGCGCATCTCTGATCTTGAGAGTGTCGAAACGGAGCATGAAACATCCGCGCATCTCCAGATGGTCAAGACCCTTGGTGAGAGTCGTTTTGAGTCTCGGCACCGTCGCAAGGATGGCAGTATTTTTAACGTTGAGATCAGCGTTCAATACCGTGCAGATGAAGGTGGGCGGTGCATCGCTTTTCTGCGCGATATCACTGAACGCAAACAAGCCGAGGAAAGAACCCAGACCTTGGTGGAACGCTGGTCGATCGTCTATCGGGCAGGCGAGGAGATTGGCGCTAGTTTGGATACAGAACAGGTTTTTCGGGCGGTCCATCACGCCGTTGGGCAGGTCATGCCTTCCGAGGATTTCCTGATCAGTCTATATGATGAAAACCGCAATCTATTGTGGGGGGATTATATTATTGAGAACGGTATACGGGTATCTTCGAATTCACATCAATATAAAAACAATAAAAAGATTGCGCCGAATCCACAACTGGCAGATCTAGGCCTGGGAGGTTTCATCATCCATTCCGGACAATCAGTGCTCTTGAACAGCCCGGAGCAGATCAAGGCAAGCGGTATAAAATTCTTGCCATATGGAAGCGGAGTTCCCACCTCTTCGGTGCTGGCAGTTCCAATTCAACTTAAGGGAAAGATGCTCGGTATCATCTCTGCTCAGAGTTATCAATCGGGCGCGTATACACCGGAAGATCAGGAACTGCTTGAAATGTTGGCCAGCCATGCCGCGATCGCCATTGACAATGCCAGCCTGTTCGAGCGGGCTCAACAGGAGATAGTGGAACGGGTGCAGGCTGAAGAGGAAGTCCGTCAATTAAATTTCACTCTCGAAAAACGCATCAAAGAACGCACCCGCGAATTGAGCGATGCCCAGGAACAACTGGTGCGCCACGAGAAATTGTCTGTGCTCGGGCAAATGGCGAGCAGCGTTGGGCATGAATTGCGCAACCCGCTCGGCGTGATCACCAGCGCGATCTATTATCTAAAACTTGTGCAGCCGGATGCGAATGAAAAGATCAAGCAATATCTTGGCATAATTGAACAGGAAGTCCAAACTTCTGAAAAGATCATCACCGATCTTTTGGATTTCGCCCGTATCAAATCCGTTGACCGTGAAGCCGTTGCGGTTTCCGAGTTGGTTAATCAAACCCTGGCCCGTTTCCCCGTACCAAATACGGTGGATGTAACCATCGAGATCCCAAATGATCTGCCGCAGGTTTTTGTTGATCCACGCCAGATCGTTCAGGTGCTTGGAAACATAACTCTCAATGCCTGTCAGGCGATGGCTTCTCCTGCGGGAGAAGCCGCATCAAATGGTGGCGTGCCCAAACATGGACTTTTGTCACTTCACGCTAATTTACAAGGTGATATGATAAATATTGTCGTAAAAGACGATGGAGTTGGTATTCCAACGGATAATATTCAAAAAATTTTTGAGCCGCTTTTCACCACAAAGGCCAAAGGGGTCGGTTTGGGACTCCCCGTCAGCCAGAAACTGACCCAGGCAAATGGCGGCAGTATTGAAGTACAGAGTGAAGTTGGTAATGGTAGCTCGTTTAATGTGTTTTTACCGATCTATAAGGAGGCAAAATGAATCAAAATCTAAACATCCTGATCGTGGACGATGACCGCCGCATGACGCGCACATTGGCCGATATCTTATCCTTATCGGGGCATAATGTGATGGAAGCCGAGTCCGGTTTGGATGCGCTGGAAAAAATCCGCACAACGGAATTTGACTGTGTCTTGAGCGATATAAAAATGCCTGAGATGGATGGAGTGGAATTGCACCGCCGTTTGCACGAGTTTCAGCCCGGATTGCCGGTCGTGCTCATGACCGCCTATGCCGCCGACGAGCTTATTCGTCAGGGCTTGGAGGAGGGTGTGGCGGGCATTTTCGATAAGCCATTGGACATTAATTATTTGCTGGGTTTTTTCACCTCGCTCGCAAAGAATCGCACGATCGTGATCGTGGATGATGATGAGGTTTTCTGCAAGACTCTGGATGATATTTTGCATCATCGCGGATTCAAAGTCTCAATGATTACCAACCCGCAGTTGGATGTGAGTTCGATCACAACGGATGCGCAGGTGATCCTGCTGGATATGAAATTAAATGGCATCAGTGGATTGGATGTACTCACGGAAATCCGCAAGAATAACCCAACCCTGCCCGTGTTAATGGTGACCGGGCACCGTCAGGAAATGTCATCTTCCATTGAGGCCGCGCTGCAGATCAACGCTCATGCCTGCCTGTATAAGCCATTGGAGATACCGAAATTGCTTGAGATGCTGTCGCAGCTTCAGACGAAACGTTTGAGAGGCTTTATCAAGGAAAATTAGATCGTGAATCATGCCATCGCAATGGCGGCTTGATTCACAAAAAATCTTTTTACAGGTCTAGCATTTCTGGGAGTACTTTGAATGGAAGAACAGAATCCACATATCCTGATCGTGGATGATGACCCGAATATGACCGGGACCATCAGCGATATCCTCATAGCCAAAGGCTATCAGCCGACCTCTGCGTTGTCGGGTGGCGAAGCGCTGACTCAAATCGAGGAATATAAAATTCAGGTGGCGCTGATCGACCTGCGTTTGGGGGATATGTCAGGTATGGATGTCTTGCGGGGCATTAAAGCCCGCTCGCCCAGAACAGAATGCATCCTGTTGACCGGACACGCCACCCAAAATTCTGCCATAGATGCCGTTCAAGCGGGAGCTTTTGGATATTTTCAAAAACCTTTTGATTTAGAACAGGTCTTGCTGTCCATTAAGCGCGCGATCGAGAAATATGTTGCAGAGGCAAGGCTGCATGAGAGCGAAGAGCGCTATCGTGGATTGTTTGAAGATTCTCCCATCGCAATTTGGGAGGAGGATTTTTCAGAGGTCAAGCAACATCTTGATTCTTTGAAACAGCAGGGTGTAACTGATTTTCGAAATTATTTTGAGTCGCATCCCGAGGCATTACTTGAGTGTATTTCAAAGATCAAGATATTGGATGTAAACAACGCTGCAGTGCAAATGTTCAGAGCGGAGAGCAAGGAAGAGTTAATTAGAAACACAAACCTTGCTCCGAGCAAAGGTGAGCAGGAAAATAACCACGAGGATTTCATAGTTATTACGGAGGGAAAGACTGGCAATGTTTGGGAAGGCTCAGACGAAACACTGAATGGTGAACCAATTGAAATAAGCCTGACCTGGTCTGTTGTACCCGGATATGAAAAGGATTATTCAAAAATCATTGTCACGACCCTTGATATTACCGAACGAAAGCGGACGGAAGAGGCTTTGCGCAAAAATGAAGCGCTTCTTTCCGAAGCCCAGCGCATCGGGAAGATCGGTCACTGGGAGTGGGTCGCGCCGGAAACTGAATTGATCTGTTCAGACGAACTGTTCAAGCTCTTTGAGATCCCACAGAATGGGCAAAAAATCTCTCGTGGCACTATCAGCAAATTGATGCATCCTGAAGATCTGGCGCGGGTAACTATCCTTGACCGTGAGCTTTTTGCCAAACATTTGGATTTGGATTACGAATATCGTGTCATCCTGCCCGGTAGCAGACTACTGTGGATACATCAACAGGCGCAGATATTCTACGGGGTGAATGGTCAGCCTGTTCGTATGATGGGGATCATTCAGGATATCACCGAACGTAAAGCGGTGGATGAAGCCTGGCGCAGGAGTGATGCGCAATATAGATTACTTGCCAATAATATATCTGATGTGATCTGGATCCTTGATATCGAAGCGATGTGTTTTACCTATGTCAGTCCGTCTGTGGAGCAATTACGCGGGGTCACGCCGTCAGAAGTTCTTGTCGAGGAACTCTCCGCATCTCTGACGCCTGATTCGATGGCGCTCATTCAAAAACTTATCCCGGCGCGGCTTGCAATAGCCCAACAAGGGATACAGGCCTCCTACACCGACGAGATCGAACAAACCTGCAAGGATGGATCAACCGTTTGGACGGAAACAAGCACCCATTTCCATTTCAATAGCATCAGCGGCCATTGGGAAGCGTACGGCGTTTCACGCAATATTAGCGAGCGCAGATCGGCGGCAGAGTCCCTGCGTGAAAGCGATGAGCGTTACCAGTTGGCAAATCAAGCCACATTCAACGTGGTCTGGGATTGGGACCTGCAAACCAATAATATCTGGTGGAATGATAATTTCAGATTGCTATTTGGCTATTCGGCAGGTGATATTGAGTCCAATATTGATTCCTGGATGAGTCTGATCCACCCACGAGAATTGGAGCGTGTTAAGAATAGCATTCAGTCCGTCATCGATTCTGGAGGGCGGATCTGGTTTGAACAATATCGCCGTTTGCATAAGGACGGTTTTTATATAGATGTTGAAGACCGCGGTATCGTCAGCCGTGATGCGAACGGCACTCCGAAGCGCATGATAGGCGCGATGCAGGATATCACCGAACGCAAGCTGGCAGAAGATGCCCTGCGCGAAAGTGAGAAGCGCTACCATGACCTGTTTGAAGATTCGCCGATCGCATTACGCGAAGAGGATTTTTCAGAAGTTAGAAAACATCTCGATCTATTGAAACAGCAAGGCGTGACTGATTTTCAAAACCACTTCGTATTACACCCAGAGCTTGTGCTTGAATTGGCCGCAAAGGTCAAGGTTATGGAAGTAAACAAGGCCGCCCTAAAAATGTACCGTGCGGATAACAAGGACAAACTACCCAACAACTTGATCGTAGCATCAGACGGTAAGCCTACAGACCGTTTTAGAAACCAACTTGTAAGCATTGCAGAAGGTCAGACCAAGTTCGTTTGGGAGTGGATGGACCATACAATTGATGGAAAGCAAATTTATGTGGAAGTGAACTGGTCAGTTGATGCGAGCCATGAAAAAGATCTTTCAAAAGTGATCGTTTCCCTTCAGGATATCACCGAGCGCAAACAGGCCGCGGATCTGGTACGCGATCAGACTGAACAACTCAGATTATTATATGAAGCCAGTCAGCAACTAAACCGAACATTGGACTTGAAAGAGATATACCAGGCGGTCTGTGATTTCATGTCCAGCATTGCTGTCAACGATGGTTTGTTTATTTCTGCATTTGACCCTGAAACTCAACTGATCACCTGCCGCGCCTATTGGATGGAGAATAAGTGGCTGGATGTCAGCCCCTTCCCGGCCATTCCGCTTGAAGAGGAAGACAAGGGCGCGCAAAGCCGTGTGATTCGCTCGGGTCAGTCCATGTTGATCAATGATTATCAAGCGTTTGTAGAAACCGTTCAGAGCGGTTATTACGTCAACAGTGAGACAAACCAGATCGTCAATAATATTCCGCCGGAGGAAGAGATCGCGCGCTCGGCGCTGATCGTTCCGCTTAAACTGAAGGGCAAGGTCAGCGGGGTGATTCAAGTGATGAGTTTTCGCCTGAATGACTACAACGAAACTCAGTTGAAATTGCTCGATGCCCTGGCTTTGCATGTTGCATCCGCCGAGCAGAATGCCCAGCTTTATTCTCAAGTGCAAGCTGAATTGAATGAGCGCAAGCTGGTGGAAAAATCACTGCGTGAGAATGAAGAACAGTATCGGACC
This sequence comes from uncultured Chloroflexota bacterium, assembly GCA_903914955.1. GTDB lineage: Bacteria > Chloroflexota > Anaerolineae > Anaerolineales > Villigracilaceae > Villigracilis. The sequence continues at coordinate 13,977 of CAIWRB010000162.1, forward strand.
CTGGTCGAGCAGATCCCAGCCATCGTTTTCATTGACGAAGCCAGAGTGGATGGATCCACTATATACGTGAGCCCCCAAGTTGAGACGATATTAGGATTCACGCCGCAACAATGGATGGAGGGATCGCCTGGCCTTTGGGCCAAACAAGTTCATCCAATCGATCTCGAGCGGATCCACACGAGATATTTGCAATGTATCCAGTCAGGGGTGCCTTATGATTTGGAATATAGAATCAGCGCGTCTGATGGACGGTTGCTGTGGTTCCATGATCAGGCAATTATGCTGCGTGATGAAAATGGCAAGCCTAAGTCAATTCATGGCTTGATGTATGATATTACTGAACGCAAGCAGGCTGAGGAAATCACCCATCAACATGTATTGGAACTGGAACTGCTTTACGAAAGCGGTCTGGCATTCAGCCAGTTGCTTAATCCCAAAGATATCGGGCAAAAGATCATTTCTCTGCTCGAACAAAAAATGAACTGGCATCATACGGCCATTCGCTTGTATGATCCGCAAACAAAAATACTACATCTGTTGGCTTTCAATCAACCGAGTTTGGATGTGGTTCAAGCCCTCGTTGTGGAGCAAAAACTAAAGGAAAAAGTTACAAGACCCGATCAAGGTGTTAGCGGTTGGGCAGTTGAGCACGGCCAAATCGTGCGTTCCACTGACCTGCCAAATGATGCGCGTTATGTTGAAACTCTGTCTGGGATGCAATCCGGGCTTTATGTGCCGATCAAGCTGGGCGACCACGTGATCGGAGTGATCAGTATTGAAAGTGAAAATCCGAATGCATTCAGTCAGGCTGATGAACGACTGACAGACACATTGGCAAGTCAGGCCGCCAGTGCGCTGGAAAATGCGCGTCTCTTCGATGAAACCCATCTGCGTATCAAAGAGTTGACTATGCTTCATGGCACAAGCCAGAGTTTGCTTGCCGCGCGCCTCAACACAGAAGAGATATATACAGCAGTACATCAGGCTGTGGCAAAGACCATGAAATGTGACGCCTTTGTAATTGTGCTTGATAACGAAGAATGGAGCGAATATCATGCCGTCTATTTCTTTGACAAAGGTCAACATTTCTCACCGCGACGACTGCCTCGTGGAACGGGATTGAGCGGGCGCGTGATCTCCTCCGGCGAAACGCTTATGATCGATGATACAAGCAAAGAGAATGTGCAGGCGACTCATTTTGGCACGATGGAATCGACGCTCTCGATCCTGGCGGTTCCATTACGCAGGGGAAATGAGACCATCGGCATGCTTTCCACGCAGTCCTACCAACCGCGCGCATATAGCGATTCTCAGCTGGCGCTGTTGGAGACGATCGGGGCGCAGCTTTCCTCAGCTCTCGATAACACGAATCTTTTTCAGCAGACCCAGGCGCGGATCAGAGAGTTGGAATCCCTTTACATCATCACCACGTCGCTGCGATCGATCCAATCTATGGAAGGGGCGCTTTCAACTCTACTGGATAACACCCTGGCTGCCTTGGATACAAGCGCGGGAGAAGTTTTACTTTACAACCAGGATAGCAATGAATTGCGCGGAGTTGTTGCCAAGGGCTGGTATAAAGAATTAATGGATTTCCCGGTGAAGAGTGGTACCGGGGTGGCCGGCACAGTTCTGGCAACAGGAGAATCATATTATTCAATTGAGTTTGCTCGTGAGGCTTTGCCCCAGGCCTCCTCTCGAGCGTTGATCCCGCCGGGTTGGGGCGGAGTTTGCCTTCCGATACGAATATCCACTGAGGCTATTGGTGTGATGTTTATTTCTGTCGAACTGCCCCGCCAGATCAATTCGCAACAAATTCGATTGCTTGAGTCGCTGGTTGAGATCGCGGGTGTCACTATAAACCGTATACGCCTGTACGATGCTGCCGCCCGCCGTGCTGAAGAATTTGCCTCCCTCTACGAGACGAGCAAAGTGCTTTCCGAAGAATATGATCTGGATACCCTGCTTGAAGTTATTGTAGAACACGCAAGAGAAATGTTGAACTCATCCACAAGCGGTATGTATCTATATGACGCAAAGAGACAGGTATTGGAATTAAAGATGGATAATTCACCTGAAAGGCCTGTCGGAATGTTGCTGCAGATCGGCGAAGGTTTGGCTGGTAAGGTGGCGCAAACCCGTCAACCAATGAGAATAGAGGATTATTCAATCTGGGAAGGCCGTTCCCCTCATTATGAAGGCATCCCGATTCGTGCTGTGATCGAAGTTCCGATGTTGTATGCAGGCGAATTGATCGGTGTATTGGCGGCCGATGAGGATAGCAATTCAAATAGGAAATTTACCGAGTCAGATGAACGTCTGCTTTCGCTATTTGCGTCGCAGGCGGCTGGTGCCATTAATGCAGTGCGGCGACGTGAGGAAACCCTCCGTTACGCAGATGAACTGGAAGAGCGCGTCATCGAACGCACGGCTGAAATAGATTCCACTCGCAAGCGACTGGACCTGGCTGCCCGCGCAGGCGGGATCGGCGTTTGGGAAATTGAAATAAAGGAAAACAAGGTTATTTTGGATAAACGTATGCATTTTATTCTTGGTACCGATCCTGAAGAATTTGATAATACTCTTGAGGCGTGGTGGGCAAGGATCTATCCAGAAGATCTGGAACAAACTCAAAAGCACTTCGCGGAAGCCCTGAAAAAAACGGGGATATTCTCCGACGAACATCGTATTATTCGCCTGGACGGATCTTTGCGCTATACCTCCGTCAACGGCATTGTTCTGTCTGATTCGGAATATAACCCTGAGCGTATGATCGGTGTCGCTGTGGATATTACCGACCGCAGGCAGGCTGAAGAGGCTCTGAAGCTGGCTAGTTTTGAAATGGAACGCGCCATGCGCACCAAGGATGAATTTCTCGCAAACATGAGTCATGAATTGCGCACTCCACTCAATGCCATTCTCGGTATTTCCGAAAGCCTTGAAGAACAGTTCGTTGGCGCTCTCAACGATAAACAACTTAAGTACACTGGAATCATCCGTGAAAGTGGGCGTCATCTGCTGGATCTCATCAACGACATCCTCGACATTTCCAAGGTAGATGCGGGGCGCCTCGAGCTTGATCTTCATGATTATTCGGTTGAAAAAATATGCCAATCCAGTCTGCGCATGATCAAGGAACTTGCGCAGAAAAAAGACTTGAGCGTTTCATTCGAAATAAAAGGCGGCGTGAAAACCATCCTGGGTGATGAGCGGCGTTTGAAACAATCACTTGTAAATCTACTTGGTAACGCAGTTAAATTCACTCCTCAAGGCGGGGCCATTGGGTTGGAAGTGAACGGCTACCCGGAATTAAGCGAAGTCACCTTTACTATTTGGGACACGGGCGTTGGCATTGCCAGCGAAGATATACAATATCTGTTTAAACCCTTCGTGCAATTGGATGCCGGCCTCGCTCGCGAGTTTCAGGGTACCGGGTTGGGGCTAGCGCTTGTCGCGCAAATGATCCACTTGCATGGCGGACGGGTGCATGTGGAGAGCTCCCTCGGGCATGGTAGTCGCTTTATCATTACGCTGCCCTGGTGGAGCGAGCAGCAGAATGCCCTGCTGATGAGGGCGACGGGTGAGATCCCGCGAGTCCGCTTGACGGACGGCAAGAAGCTCAGCGGGAAAATCCTGCTTGTGGAAGATACGAATGTTGTGATTACCCTTATGAGTGAATATTTAATTTACAAGGGTTATAAGGTGTTTATTGCGCGTAATGGTCTGGAAGGCGTTCAGATCGCAAAAGAGGAACATCCGGATCTCATTCTTATGGATGTGATGATGCCGGTCATGGATGGGCTGGAAGCCACGCGTCGTATTCGCGCCGATCAATCTTTGCGAGATGTACCCATAATTGCGTTGACAGCCCTTGCGATGGCAGACGATCGTGAACATTGCCTTGCTGCAGGCATGAATGATTACATGAGCAAACCCATTAGGATGCAGGAACTGTCAGATGTGATCGAAAAATATTTGGGCGCAGATGGCGCGTCTGGTGGAAAAAAAAGCTCGGTTGATAATTAAGGCCACGTTCAATGAGCATGGGCGAAAGATAAGGAGCAATTATGCCAAGTATAATCTTGATCGTAGATGACGAAGCAGGCGGAAGATACACTCTGGAGTCCATTTTGGAGGAACAGGGATATCGCATTGAAATGGCGGAAAGCGGCAGGGAAGCTCTTGAAAAAGCCCATCAATTTTTGCCGGATGTGATCCTGTTGGATGTAATGATGCCGGATATGGATGGGTTTGAAGTATGCGAGCGCATCAGAAAAGATCCCATTCTCGCCGAAATTCCCATCATCATGCTGACTGCGCTGGACGACAGGAAATCTTTTTTAATCGGGTTGGAAGTGGGAGCGGATGATTACATCACAAAACCTTATGATCGCCGCGAGCTGAGGGCTCGTCTGCAAGGGATCACACGCCTCAATCGGTACAAAAAATTGGTGGAAGAACGCGCCAATATTGAGATAGCGCATGAACAGCTTTTGGCCGCTTATGATGCCACGATCAACGGCTGGTCGAACGCCCTCGATCTGCGAGATAAAGAAACCGAGGGACATTCCCGACGTGTGGCGAACCTGTCAGGGAAACTCGCGGAAATGATGAGTATTGGAGCAGAGGAAATGGTCTCCATTCGGCGCGGCTCGCTTTTACACGATATTGGGAAACTTGGAGTGCCTGATTCTATTTTGCTCAAGCCTGATAAGCTGACCGAGGAGGAATGGGTCATCATGCGTAAGCATCCGCAGTACGCTTATGATATGTTCTATCCGATCGAATATCTGCGACCCTCGCTGGATATTCCCTATTGTCATCACGAAAAATGGGACGGCAGCGGCTATCCGCGCGGATTGAAAGGCGACGAGATCCCTTTATCGGCACGCATATTTGCCATTGTAGATGTATGGGATGCGTTGAGTTCCGACCGCCCATATCGCCCTGCATGGGAAAAATCAAAAGTGTTGGAATATGTTCGCGAGCAGTCTGGAAAACATTTTGACCCGCAGGTAGTTGAGCTTTTCAATAAAATGATTGCGGAGATATAAACATTAAAGGTTAAAAAAAAGAGGAAGGTTAAACAAAAACCATCCTCTTTTTGCCATTCATGCAAACTCAAATGTCTTCATTCCTGCTCACCCGCGCAGAGCTGGCATATGCCACGTTCATGTTCATTGTTTTTTACGCGTCTTCGGTTTCGCGCGCAACACGATTAATTTCATCAAGACTCGCGCCGTTTGCTTTTTCGAGTCGTTCAAAGCGTTTGCTGAATTGCATCATCGCGTAGTTCACAAAGTCATCCTCCACCAAACCAAATGGGACAACTTCATAACGCGCGAAGGCGTCGCCGATCACGCCGATGGCAAGCGGAAGCAGGCTGTTCATTTGCGTTTGGAGATGATCCCATTCCTGAGGATTCTCTGCGATGAGCCGCGAGAGCAGGTAAACACCATACGCGATATGGCGTGACTCGTCCTGCTTGAGCAATGAAATTCCAGCGCGCAGTCCTGGCATTAAGTTATTGCGCTCGAGCATGCTGAAGAAGGCGTGATAGCCAGTCTCTGCGAGCACACCTTCCACAACCATGTTATAAGTGACAGAGGCGCGAATCTGCGCGGCAGGGCTTGAATCATTTTTTAATCCAAGCAAGGCGTCGGGCAGGGCTTTGTAAAAAATATGTTTGTAATTGTTCGTATGATAATGGGAAAGATCAACTGGCGCACCGCAGACCTCATCCAAAAATCTTCGGAAGAAATCCGTATGTTTGGCTTCTTCGAAAAGAAAAGTTGTCAGGAACATTTCCTCTTCGAGGCGGCCTTCTCGCGCGATCACTTCGATCAGCGGCAGCAGGTCCAGGGTTACGGCTTCTTCGCCCGCCACGAAGAGCGCGAGTAAAAGCCAGATCAAATCTTTTTCATCATCCTTGAAAGTTGCCCAATCCAATTTATCCTTTGAGAAATCAATATCTGAAGGGTTCCAGATGCCCAGTTTCTTGGCCTTCTCGTATAAGCGCATGGGCGGCAGGGCGCGGTTCAATCCGCGCGTGGTGGTGGCGAAGGATGTGTGGGACATGCGGGTTCTCCAGTATATAAAATATTTTTTATTGAATGTAATTATTAGTATAAGCGTGGGAAGATTTACATGGAAGGGTCGATTATAATTTTTGACATGCCTATCACCCGTGATTCTATCCGTACTTATTATGATCAGAATACGAATCTGTTTCTTAAATTCAGAGGCCGGAGTTCAAGGAAGGCGGAAAATATCCACCGCTCGCTATGGACAGACGGCGCGCAGACTCTCACTGAGGCGCTGAATGTTTCAAACGCGCGTATTCTTAAGGAAATAGAATCTGTTGCCCAAACAAATGCCCGCATTGCAGATCTTGGCTGCGGCGTTGGCGCGAGCTTGTTTTATATTTATCCGCATTTGCAGGATCCCGCTCCCGCATTTGGTTTAACGCTCAGTCCCGTGCAGGCAAAATTGGCGGGGGAATCTGCGAAACAATTAGGGTTGCAAGATCGAATTCTCCTTGCCGAAGGTGATTTCACTAGTGTGCCGCTCGCGAACAATCTGGACGCGGTGTATTCTGTTGAAGCAGTTGCGCATGCGGTGGAGCCTGAGGAATATTTTATCGAAGCGAGTCGCTTGCTGCGCGGTGGCGGGAAATTAATTCTTGTGGATGATTTCAATACGGTGCGTCCGCTTTCAGGGGCAGAGTCAAAATGGCTGAAAGCCTTTATCGACGGCTGGCATGTCGCGGGTGTGCGGACGGTGGAGCAAACCATTTCTTCCGCGGAAAAAAATCATTTGCGTTTGCTCAAAAACGAAGACTTGACTCCGCATCTGCGTTTGCGTAATCTGCCAAACATGCTTGCGAATATAATTCTTTTTATTGGAAATCATTTATCAATAAAACACGCAATAATACCGTCCATGCTTGGCAGTCTGGCACTGCAACAATGCCTGTATATGGGGATCATTAAATATCGGTTTTTGGTGTTCGAGAAAAACTAGCAGATGGCTGGCACCCGCCAACATGATTTAAAACCTATCCAAGCGCATCGGACTTAAACTGAAAGATGGGGTTTGTCCATTGACCAACTCAGCCACCACCTGACCTGTGCCAGGTCCAAGCGACAATCCCAACATGGCATGACCCGTGGCGAGGATCAAATTGCCATGGGTTGGAGAGCGCCCTATGATCGGCATTCCATCGGGAGTGACAGGCCGCAATCCTGCCCAGGTTTCTTGGATGTCGAGTTTTTCATCGAGGGTAATATATTCGCGGACGGAATTTTCGATGCGTTGAATCCAAACAGGATTCGGCATCTGGCTGTAGTTTCCCACTTCGAGACGACCCGTGAAGCGCAGGAGATTCCCCAGCGGCGAGACTGCGATCCTGCGCTCCCCGAGGATCAAAGCCTGACGCGGCATTTGTTTGTTTGCGGTCATGGTCAGGCTGTATCCGCGCGCGGGTTGAATGGGAATGTTCAGCTTCAAATCGCGCGCGACAAGCGGGGTGAACGCGCCAGCGGCGAGAATGACCTGCTCGGATTCAAAATCCCCCGCATTTGTTTTAACTTTGGTGATCTTCCCGTTCATTGATTCAAATCCCGTGACGGATGTATTCTCGAACATTTCCGCGCCTATTGCGCGGACCCGTTCACTTAATAATTTAAGGAACACCGCGGGATTCAAATGCGCGTCACCTGTGAAATGGATGCCGCCAATCACATCACTCAGCGCGACAGGCTCGACCTCATGCACTTTGGATTTATCGTACACATTTATCGGGATGCCATGTTTTTGCATAAACTCGGCTTCGTGTTGTCCCGCATGGAAGCCTTCTTCGTTTTTGTATAAATTGAGAAAACCCTTTTCTTGATAAGAACAGTCAAATTTTTCTTCGGTGATGAGTTGTGCGAAATTCTTCGCGCTCAATTGACCAAGACTATTCAAGGGTGAGATCGCGCGTTGGACGTTCGCTTCATTACATGCCATCACGAATTGCAGCAGCCATGAAATATATTTCGGGTCGAGGCTGACCTTCATCCCAAAGGGACTGTGCGCGGGGTCGAGCATCCACTTGAGCGCGGAGGTTACCACTCCGGGTGCGGCCAGTGGAATGATGTGACTCGGCACGATATGCCCCGCATTGCCCGAGCCGCTGCCCTTACCGATCTCATGCGCGTCAAGGATGGTTACTTTACGCCCCGATTTCAGAAGGTAATACGCGCAGCTTAATCCCACGGGTCCACCGCCAATTATTAATACATCATGTTTTGAATTCATTTAGTCTCCACAAGATTTTTGACCTTTGACGAAGAAGAGTCAAAAGTTGAAAGTCAGATTCCATTTGCGAAAGGGTCACGTTCATCCACCAAAATTGTCCCTTCGGACATCACCCACGCTTCGCCTGTAATGGTTGGGATAATATTTTTGCCCTCAATTTGCACACTGCCTTCGAATATACTGCCGACTACACTTTGCTGTTTCCATATTTGACCTTCCACGATTTTTCCATCGGCGTATAAGCAGGCGAGTTTTGCGCTGGTGCCTGTTCCGCAGGGCGAGCGGTCGTAAGCCTTGCCTGGGCAGAGAACAAAACTTTTACTGTCCGCTTCTGGCGTGGAGGCGAACAACTCAACATGGTCAACGTCCGCGCCGTTCGCGCCTGTGATTTCGTTAGCGGTAAACTGCTCGCGCACGCGCCATGAGAAATCAGTCAGCGCTTCGAGGTTGGACATGTTCACATCCAAGCCGTGGTCATGGCACAGGAAGAACCAATTGCCGCCCCATGCCACGTCGCCGTGAATGGTTTTTCCATCCACTGTGACAGGAACGTGAGTCAAATGACGATAGGCGGGAATATTTTTGACTGAAACTTTATTGGGATATTTACCCGCCCTCACCCCAAGCCCCTCTCCCTCAGGGAGCGGGGAGGAGTGTAAAGTTGCTTCAATGACCCCAACAGGAGTCTCAACTCGAATAGTTCCTGGATGCACGCGACCTAAATATGCAAGCGAAGCGATAAGACCGATGGTGCCGTGTCCGCACATGCCGAGGTAGCCGACGTTGTTGAAGTAGATGACTCCAAGCTGACAGGTCGGGTCGGCGGGTTCGACGAGCAATGCGCCGACGAGCACATCCGAGCCGCGGGGTTCGTTTAGGACCGTAGTGCGGAAATCGTCGTGGTCTTTTTTCAGGCGGGATAATTTGTCAGCAACGGAACCAGCCCCGAGGTCGAAGGGAAGCGTTTCTATCAGGCGGGTGGGTTCGCCGCCAGTGTGCGAGTCTAAGAAGGGGATTCGTTTCATAAGGTTGAAGGTCAAGAGTTGAAAGGCGAAGGGTAGAGGCGATACTCGAAATTAGATAATTCGAATATCTTTTAAATCGCTTTGAAAATTTTCTCGAATTCTGCGCGGTCTTCAGCAGTGAGTGGAAGCAGCGGTTGGCGCGGACTGCCGACGGGAATGCCGAGTAAGTCACATCCTACTTTGACCTTTTGAAGGTAACTTCCGCTTTCAACACTGCGGAGCAGGGGCATCAATTTTTCCATATGTTTGCGGGCGGTGACGAAGTCGTTGGCGAGCGCGGCTTCGAGAACGCGGTGATGTTCGAACGGAGCGCAGGAGGCAGCGCCGCCGATCCATGCGGTGGTGCCCCAGAGGAAATAATCGAGGGCTTGATCGTCACTGCCGCAGATGATCTGGTAACGGTCACCATATCGCGCGCGAATCCCATAAACGCGGGACATGTCGCTGGAGGCTTCCTTGATGCCGATGACGTGATCGTATTTGGTCAGACCATCCATCACCTCGAAGCCGACTTCGGAGCCTGCGCGCCAGGGGAAGTTGTAGAGCACGATGGGGATTTTGACAGCTTTAGCGACGGCTTCATAATGTGCGAGCAGTTCGCGCTGGTTGGGACGGGAATATGGCGGGACGGCGACCATGAGCGCGTCGTAGCCTATCTGCTCGGCGATCTGCGAGTAGCGGACGACGTCGCGCGTGGCGCCAGAGTTGGTGCCTGCAATGAGTGTCACCCGCCCGTTGACCTTTTCTTTGGTGAATTTGAAAATGTCCAGCCGTTCGGCTTCGGTGAAGGCGTAGACTTCGCCTGTTGTGCCGCCTGGGACGAGTCCCGCAATCTTGTTGCGAATCAGGTATTCGATCAGTTGTTCGAGGACGGGGTAGTTGATGCTTTCGTCTGCGTTGAAGGGGGTGACGATGGGGGCGTAGATTCCTTTGAGTTGCATGGGGGCTCCAGTTAGAAGGTTTGAAGGTTACAGATTTAAAAAATAAGATTGCAAATTTTCTTTTATAGAGAAGTGGGTAAGTGTTATTTTGGGAGCGGCGGGGCTAATGCGACACGAAAACCCACGAAGTAGAGACCTTCTAAATATCTGTGATTGTTGAGAATTAAAAAAAAGGAACCGCCACGCAGGTGCACCTGTATCTTCGATTGCATCCTCCTCTTCGCGCGGCGGGTTTGCGAAGTGCCCATTTGGGTATCATTGGTGGAGCCCCTAAAGGGGATATATGGCAGAGGAAGACACGGAGAGAGCGGTTGGTCATAAGGATGAAGGGGGAATTTTATTGTTTGGCGAAGCGGACATTTTCTTCGGTGGCTACGACGAACTGGTTGGGCAGGCGGTCTGCATAAGAATTCAGTAATTGCTTCAACACATCAATTTTATTTTTGGCGCGTTCATTATCCAAACGAAGCAGAATGACTCCGTGATGGGATTTATGCTCACGGTAAATTTGATCGCCGAAATCTTTGTCGTTTGTGATCAATATCCAATTTTCTTCAAAGGCTTTTTGAACAATATCGTTGTCATCCATCCCTCTTGCAGAGTCGTAAACAGAGAAAACTTCATGCCCCTGCGCTTGCAGCCATTCGGCTACGGCAGGTCCCGTACATTCATCTATGAGGAAACGCATTTATGCGGATTCCACTGAAAGCGGCATGAAGACAGTATTTTCCATTGTTTTGCTGGCGAATAAAATACAGGCTTGAATATCGGCTTTGGTCAAGCCTGTATATTCATCAATGATTTCTTGAAATGATGCGCCATGAGCCATAAGATTGAGGATAAACTCAACTGTTAATCGCGTCCCTTTGATGACGGGTTTGCCAATCATCACTTTGGAGTTGATTGTAATTCGTTCGAGTAATTTTTTATCAGTCATTTCTACTCCTTTACAACTCTTGCAGGTATCTTACTTCCGAGAAGATTAGATGTCAATTGATTACTTTTCCACATTCCAAGCCGGCCATGAGTAGAGTTCTTCTCCGCGCTAAAGGCGAGCAAACAATCCATGCTTCGGCGCGGAATTTTTGATACAACTCCCGTACGGCGGGTTTGCGAAGTGCCCATCAGAGTATCAATGCTGGATTCCCCTAGAGGGGATATATGGCAGAGGAAGACACGGAAAGGTCTATTCATAAGGATGAAATTTTGATTGGTTCTCGTGATTATACGGTATACACTGTTGGTCGAGTAGGCTGAATTGCATCACATGCAATGGATTCCTAAAAGTATAATTACCAGAAAGCCTGTAGGCTAAAGATGGAGAGATAACATGACAGTAAAACACGCAAACGATGTCGAAGCCAAAAACGTAACCGCTGGAAAAGATACGAAGTTCCAGGTATTGATCTCCTCTCAAGAGGGGCCAAATTTCGCCCTGCGGAAATTTTCCATGCTGCCGGGCGGCGGGATGCCGCGTCATACCAACGCGGTGGAGCATGAGCAATATGTTCTGCGCGGACATGCGCGGATCGGCCTCGCTGATGAGATCGTCGAAGTAAAAGCTGGCGATGTGGTCTTTATCCCTGAAGGCATGGTGCATTTCTATGAAAACATTGGCGATGAGCCGTTTGAATTTCTTTGCATTGTTCCAAATAAAGAAGACAAGATCACGATTGTTGATGAAGAAAGTTGTTGATCACAAAGGTGTTTTCGCTGCCATCCCCGCATTGCGTGGATACTTCGGCGGCGTGGCAGCGACTTTGTCCAGCAGCACAAGATAGCGGTCATCGGCAACACCAGGCAAATTGACGGGGATCAATTGCTTTAATTTTCCGCCCAATAGTTTCATCGCGTTTTCAGCGGATTGCGCTTCGGCGGGTCCGCTTTCTCCTTTTTGCGCGAGGACTGTTCCGCCAATTTTTACCAGCGGAAGCAGATATTCACTCAACACATTGAGATTTGCCACTGCGCGTGCCACCGCCCAATCATAAGTTTCTCGATGCTCTTTTTTTTGTCCCAAATCTTCTGCGCGGGAGTGGATTACATTTACATTCTCCAACCCAAGCACATTTAAAATATGTTCGCAGAATTTTGCTTTCTTGCCGACAGATTCGACCAAGGTCAATTGCATGGCGGGGTAAATTACTTTTAAGGGAATGCCCGGGAAACCGGCGCCAGTTCCCACGTCAATGAGCCGCCGCGGAGGATTGGTTTTCCAGGCCAGCGCGCAGGAAAATGAATCCAGAAAATGTTTGGTGCGAATCGATTCCACATCCCGAATGGCGGTCAGATTAAACTTTTGATTCCAATCCAGCAGTTCACGCTCGTATGTGATGAGCGCCGTGATTTGTCGTCCTGTCATGTGAACATTGAAAAGCGAGAGTGCGTCGCGTGCTAGGTTTTCCATGAGGTGATTATAGCAAAAAGAGAAGTTGCCGTTAGGCAACTTCTCTTTTTGCTATTTATTTTTTCTCAACAGGTGTTTCCTGCGGCTGTTCTTTCTTCACTTTGTTGCCGCGCATTTTTCGGAAGAGTTTGCGCGCGCCGAGAAAGACAAGATACAGCGGGATGCCGATGATGAACCATACGGGCAGGGTGTAGATCACAAAGCGGATGATGAATTCCGTAAAGCCTTTCATGAAATTGATCAGATCCTGCACCGCTGTAAGCGCCACACCTTTGGGTTCCCATTTTCCGATGACAAGGGGTTGAATGGTTTCTTCGGCGATGATGTGCACGGTGATAGCTGAAAGCGCGGCGGCTTCTTCGTAATATTTGATCTGTCCCTTTACCAGTTCGATCTGCTCACGATAATAGACGAGTTGGTTGAAGATGTTGACCACGTCTGTGGTGTCTGTGGCTTTTTTCAGGATCTCGTTTAACTGTGATTCTGCGGATTCGAAATTCTTTAATCGCGATTGCAGATCTACATATTCAGCGGTCACATCTTGACCCGAAATATTTTCAGCTTGGATCTCAACTGTATCTTTCTTGATCTGGTTCATCGCGTCTTCCAATTTTTCAGAAGGCACGCGGACAACGATTTGCGCTTCGGGTACTTTGATATTTGTGTTTGTATAGCTTTGATATAAATTTGATGAAACAACAAACCCGCCCATTTGCTGCGTCATCACTTGAATGTTCTTCATGCGCCCTTCCACATCCGCGACGACGATGGCAAGGTCTGCATTTTTGATGACGATGCGTTCGATTGCCGCCGCAGAAACACCAGACCCGGAGTTCGCTGTTGATTGTTCAGCCGATCTTGCTTCTGGAGCACTGGCAGGCTGGAGGGAGTCCTGGGCTACGGATGGCGCGCCGCCCATTTCCGGGGAATTATTGTAAAAATCTGCTGGTGCAGGGACTTCTACTGGTGAAGCACCACACGCGGCGAGGATCAGTGCGGTAATGACAATGAGACTAAATGGCAAAATTCTTTTCATGATTTCTTCTCCTTTTTTAATTCTCTACCTAAAAGACGAACATCATTGAGAATTAGTTCCAGCCTTCCTCTCTCTGCTTCCCAACTACCAACCATCAGCAAGGCGTACTGCGTGTTTCTCCGGCAAACCCGAAGAGCGGATCCGTTCCTGCACTTCGGCGATGTTGTATTCCACGCGGCGCGGAGTCCACGTGCGTGATTCAGTTTCGTAGATGGCGTATGCGGCGCGTGGATCACGATCTCGAGGCTGGCCGACCGAACCTGGATTCAGGATCAACCTTGGGCTCAGGGTGACCGTTTTATTGGGTATTGATTGCTCCAGAGTAACGCGTTCGGTTTTTACATCCATCGCGAACAGACATTGAATGTGAGTATGGCCAACAAAACACCACGGCGTGCTAAAGTGATCGAAGTTGACGCGCGCCGAAAGCCCGTTCAAAATATATTCCCACAATGGCTCGCGCGGACTTCCATGCGCGAGCGTGGCTTCACCGCATACTTTTGCGGTTGAAGAAAGTGAGCGCATAAAATCCATATTGCTCGCAGTTAAAACTTTTTCGTGATAGATCAGCGCACGGCGCGCATCGCCATTAAAGGTTTCGAAAGGCATTCTGCCAATGACAGCAACATCATGATTGCCAAGCATGCAGGTAAGGTTTACAGCATCACGCATTTCTTCAACGACTGCGTTCGGGTCGGGGCCATATCCGACAAGATCGCCAAGACACCAGGTTTCATCTACCTGGCCGGCGTCAGTTATCACCGCTTTGAGCGCAGTGTAATTTGCATGGATATCCGATACGACCAAAACGCGCATGTTCACTCCAAAAATTTTGATGTGTGTTCAATGATTTTTTCCGCCACTTCGAACTTGCTCATCAGTGGTAAAGTTTCCTGATTGCCATTGGCGAACAATAGCGTTACCCGATTGGTCTCGACGGCGAAACCGGCATCCTTCGCAGAAATATCATTTGCAACAATAAGATCCAAATTTTTTGATCTTAATTTTTCGGATGCATTTTCGAACAGGTTCTGACTCTCGGCCGCGAATCCCACTACGATTTGAAAGCGCTTCTTACCGACCTGTGAACTGGTGATTGTTTCAAGAATATCAGGTGCCGCTTCGAGTCTGATCTGCGGAATGCCGTCGCGTTTTTTTAATTTATCTTTCGCCGTCTGCGCTGGTCGGAAATCTGCCGCTGCCGCCGCCATGATCAAAGCGTCAGCTGATTCATCCATCAGAGCATTGAGCATTTCCTGTACACTATTGACCTTTACCACGCGCGCGCCCACCGGCGGAGTTAATGCTGTCGGCGCAGTGATCAGGCAAACCTGCGCGCCTGAATCAAGCGCGGCTTGAGCGATCGCATATCCCTGTCTGCCTGAAGAATGATTTGTGATGACGCGTACCGGGTCGATCGATTCCTGCGTACCCCCCGCAGTGACGAGAATTTTTTTACCCGCAAGTTTTCCATTTTTACCGAGCGCGATCCGAAGGTGGCCGAAAATTTCGGCAGGTTCGATCATTCGTCCCTTGCCGGTTAATCCGGAAGCGAGATGTCCGTCTGCTGGACCAATGATGATCGCACCGCTCTTTTTTAGCTTCGCAATATTTTCCTGAGTGGTGGAATGATAGAACATACCACCATCCATGGCAGGCGCGATCACTAATGGACATTCCGCTGCCAACGCTGTGACCGTCAATAAATTATCAGCGAGACCATTTGCGAGTTTAGCGATTGTATTCGCTGTACATGGCGCGATGACCAGTAGATCGGCTATTTTTCCAAAGCTGACATGTAGTATATGAGCTTCATTGCCCCACAGATCCTGGTCGGTAAATGCGCGGCGACCGGTCACAGATTGAAAGGTGAGTGGTGTGACAAATTTTTCCCCCGCGCCTGTTATGAGTACATCTACTTGTGCGCCAGCCTGCGCGAGCTTGGATGCAAGGTCTGCGGCTTTATAACCCGCAATGGAACCTGTCACGCCGAGCAGGATGTGTTTTCCTGAAAAGATGGACATACTGGAGTGATTATACTTCTAACAATAATAAATCCTGAATGGGAATTCATTTCAAATTCGGTTGCCAAAAAATTCCCCAAAAATTGCCCCTTGACGCATCTGAAGTACGCGCATAGAATAGCGCCCAATATGTTATCTACTGTCCGCTTTTATTTTGCGTATTACTTTAACGGCCTCCGCTCGGTTGCCGCTGGTTGCGCTTAAGTAGACAGAAAAAAATCTGTATGCAAAAAGAGCGAGGCCACACGGTCTCGCTCTTTTTTATTTCATCTTCTCGCTCGCTCACTCATTTCCTATTATTGGGAAGAAGGGCTGGGCTGAAGCTAGGAGCAAAAAATGTCAATTCGTGGAATTCGTGGCGCGACAACGGTTTCAGCCGATGATCCTGATTTAATTCTCGAAGCCACTCGGGAATTACTGGAGGCAATTCTGAGTGCAAATGCAAGCATGAAGCCCGAAGATGTGGGCAGTGCACTCTTCACGGTGACAGATGATCTCGTATCGACATTTCCTGCAGAGGCGGCGAGAAAAATTGGATGGGGGCTCGTCCCGTTGATGTGTATGCGCGAGATTCCCGTTCCTGGTAGTTTGCGGAGAGTCATCCGCGTGCTTGTTCATTGGAATACGGAAATACCGCAGAATGAAATCACGCATGTGTATTTACGCGAAGCGGTTAAACTAAGACCCGACTTGATAGCCGCACAATAGAAATTAATTTTTTTTTCTTCATCCTTTGCATTTAGGAGTTTCACCATGATGATCATAATGAAAGCCAACGCCACACCGCAGGAAGTTGAAGCAGTGATCGTGCAAATCAAATCAATGGGGCTGGCTGTCCACCTTTCGCAGGGAGTGGAGGCGACGATTATTGGCGCGATCGGCGAGACGCATAATATTCCGATGGAACGCTTTGAAGGTTTGGATGGCGTGGATATTGTCCAGCGTATTACCCAACCTTACAAACTTGCCTCTCGGCAATTCCACCCTGAAGATTCCATGATTCCATTAAACGGATTTTCGGTCGGGGGGAATGAGATCGCGATCATTGCGGGCCCTTGCGCAGTGGAGAGTCGCTCGCAGATCATTGAAACAGCCATCGCTGTAAAAGAAGCGGGCGCATCCGCTTTGCGCGGAGGAGTGTTCAAGCCGCGCACATCGCCATATGCATTCCAAGGGCTTGGCGAAGATGGTCTCGAACTTCTCGCTGAAGCACGTGAAAAAACTGGACTGCCGATCGTTGTTGAGATCATGTCACAAGTTCAATTGGATATGATGGCGAAATATGTGGATGTGTTTCAGGTGGGTGCGCGCAATATGCAGAATTTTAATTTGCTGCGCGCCATCGGTGAAGCCCGCACAGCAGTTCTGCTCAAACGCGGACTCTCCGCCACGATCGAAGAATTGCTCATGTCTGCAGAATATATTTTAGCGGGGGGAAATCAGCGTGTGATGTTATGCGAGCGCGGCATTCGCACGTTTGAAACATCGACGCGTAACACAACTGATATTAATGCCATTCCCGTTTTAAAACATTTAACTCATTTGCCAGTTATCCTCGACCCATCCCATTCCACAGGTCACGCCGATTATGTCGCCGCGATCGCGCGGGCAGGCATTGCCGCAGGCGCCGATGGGCTCATCATCGAAGTTCATCCTGACCCTGCCAAAGCAGTTTCAGATGGCAAGCAATCTCTCAGACCAGAAAAATTTGCCGAGATGGTTAAACAGGTTGGTCAGATCGCGCAGATCATGGGGCGAAGCCTCATAACGGTTCAAGGTGAATATTCGCCCTTGAAGCAGGGTTGGGCGTGAGAACAGTGATCAGTAATTTGTAAATGGTACCCGTCAATTATCAACAACAAACACAAAGTCAAAAGGAAAATTAACTATGATGATCATCATGCACCCAGGTGCACCCAGAGAACAAATTCAAGGCGTAATTGCTGAAATCGAAAACCAGAAATTGTCATCGCACATTATTGAAGGCGTGGAGCAAACCATCATCGGTGCAGTTGGTGACGGGCATTATGTCGCCAAGGAAATTTTCGAAGCCTTGCCTGGCGTGCTGTCAGTTCAGCGTATTTCACAGCCTTATAAACTTGCTTCACGACAATTTCACGAACAGGATTCCATCTTTCAGCTCGATGGTTTCTCTATTGGAAGTTTGGAAATTCCCATCATCGCAGGGCCATGCTCGGTTGAGTCGCGCGCGCAGATTCTTGAAATCGCGCAGGCAGTTAAAGAAGCAGGCGCGAACGCCCTGCGCGGCGGGGTCTACAAACCGCGCACCTCGCCGTATGCGTTTCAAGGTCTCGGCGAAGAAGGTCTCGAATACATGGCTGAAGCTCGTGAAAAAACAGGCCTTCCGCTCGTGGTCGAGGTGATGGCCGTTTCGCAAATTCCGATGATGGAGAAATATGTAGATGTCTTTCAACTTGGCGCGCGCAACATGCAAAACTTTAATCTCTTGCGCGCTATTGGTGAAACGCGAACTCCCGTGCTTTTCAAGCGCGGCATGTCTGCCACCATCGAAGAAATGTTGATGGCAAGCGAATATATTATCAGCGGCGGCAACACGCGCGTCATGTTATGTGAGCGCGGCATCCGTACCTTTGAAACCGCCACGCGCAACACCACCGACATCAACGCTATTCCAGTGCTCAAAAAACTCACGCATCTGCCAGTCATCATTGATCCGAGTCATTCAACTGGTGATTCCGCTTTTGTATCCGCTGTTGCGAGAGCAGGTGTCGCAGCGGGCGCGGATGGCATCATTGTCGAAGTTCATCACGATCCCGCGCACGCCATCTCGGATGGCAAGCAGTCGCTGACACCTGAGGCATTTGCAAAAATGGTGAAGCAGGTCAGGGCGGTGGCTGAAGCGGTGGACCGTCGCCTCGTCGCTCAACATGAAAAAATTTGATCTCGTTGAGTCCAGGATCGCAATCATCGGATTGGGATTAATGGGCGGCTCGCTCGCATTGGGATTACGCGGAAAATGCGCCGCGCTTTTTGGATGTGATCCGCATCTTCCTACGCTCGAGCTTGCTCTGTCCCAAAATATAGTGGACTACGCTGATAGCGACCCTGCCAAAGTGCTCCCCGAAGTTGACCTGGTTGTTCTGTCGGCGCCCGTCCCCGCGATCTTGACTGTGCTGGAGCAGCTGCCAACTTTTACATCAAAGCCATGTATCGTACTGGATATGGGTTCAACAAAAAAAATGATCGTTGACTCCATGTCACGCCTGCCCGATCGCTTTGATCCCATCGGCGGACATCCCATCTGCGGCAAGGAAAAACTCTCCCTTGCCAACGCCGAACGGACTCTATATTACGCCGCACCATTTTTGTTGACTCCGTTAGAGCGAACCTCTGCGCGTGCTTTATCCGCCGCCCATCAAATTATCGAGGCTGTCGGCGCGAAAGCCAAAATCCTGGACGCAGTTGAACATGACCGCATTCTTGCCTCCACGAGTCATTTGCCGTTTTTGATTTCATCAGCGCTTGCGCTTGCTACTCCAGCCGATGTCACCTCATTCATTGGCCCGGGTTTCACATCCACAAGCAGATTGGCTGGCACATCCTCTTCGATGATGCTGGGCGTTCTGCAATCAAATCAAGAAAATGTATTGACTGCTTTGCGCGAATTGCAAAACCAATTAGCCGAGATCGAATCTTATTTATCTGCAAAGGATTTTCTGAAACTTGAATCTATTTTGAACGAAGCGCAGAAAAAATATCAGGTATTTATTCACCCTTCATAATTTACACAAAGCGTTCATCCTTTCCAATGCAAATCATACCCATTGCTCATCCACTCTCTGCCGTCGTCCGCGTGCCTGGCTCCAAGTCGCTGACCAATCGCGCTTTATTGATCGCATCCCTTGTAAACGGATCCACGCATTTAACCAACGCTTTGTTCTCCGATGACTCGCGTCACTTTGCCAAAGCTTTGCAAGCATTAGGCTTTGATATCCAGTTCGATGAAACCGATCAAACAATGACCGTCACAGGGTTGGGTGGAAAAATTCCTGCCAGCAAAGCCGAACTCTTTATTGGCAACGCGGGTACTGCCGCGAGGTTTCTCTCCGCTTTTCTTACACTTGGCAACGGCGAATATATTTTGGACGGCGAGCCGCGTATGCGTGAACGTCCCATCGGGGACTTGGTTGATTCATTAACTCAACTTGGCGCAAACATTCGTCCAGTGGAGAATGTAGAAGGCGGAAAGCGGAATGCGCAAATCTGTCCTCCTGTGAAAATCACCGCCAATGGTTTGCCAGGCGGGAAGGCCCAAATCGCTGGCGATATTTCATCCCAGTTTTTATCCGCATTGCTGATGGTGGCTCCGTATGCCCAAGGCGAGATCAAAATTACACTTTCGACAGAATTAAACTCGAAGCCTTATGTAGACATGACCATCGACATCATGAAAGACTTCGGCGTGGAAATCGAACGTGATGGGTACAATAGTTTTACTATTCATCCAGCCGCATATTTGCCAATTAGCAATTACCAAATCGAATCTGATGCTTCTGCAGCTTCCTACTTTTTCGCCGCTCCGGCCATTTGCGGCGGGACTGTCAGAGTAGAAAATATCTCAAGAAAATCCGTGCAGGGCGATATCGCATTTCTCGATATCTTGAAACAAATGGGCTGTCAGGTTATGGAAGGGGAAAACTTCATCGAAGTCACCGACGCGGAATTATTGCTTGGCGTTGATGTTGATATGTGTGACATCTCTGACACGGCCCAAACCCTCGCGGCGATTGCGCCCTTTGCATCTTCGTCGACCAGAATTCGCGGCATCGCTTCTGCGCGAGTGAAAGAGACTGATCGGGTCCACGCTACCTGCACCGAGCTTGCCCGCCTCGGCGTCCAAGTGGAGGAGCATGAAGATGGCATGACGATTCATCCCTGTAAAATTTTCTGGCCTGCCAACATTCAAACCTACAATGACCACCGTATGGCAATGGCATTCTCTCTGATCGGTTTGCGCGTTGACGGAGTAGCGATTGAAAATTCTACATGTGTTTCCAAAACATTCCCAAACTATTTTGAAGTATTGGACTCTTTGCGATGATTCGTCTTGGCTTGATAGGCTATCCGCTCGGACATTCCCTCTCGCCCAAAATTCATACTGCGGCATTGAAAGCCTGTGGATTACATGGTGACTATTCGCTTTTTCCAATTCACCCTGACGATAAACCTGGGTTGAAAAAATTACTTGACCAAGTCCGCGTTGATGAAATTGCTGGACTCAACGTCACCATTCCGCATAAGCAAAATGTGATCGGGTTCATGGATGAGCTAACTCCAACCGCTCAAGTCATTGGAGCGGTCAACACAGTTTATTCGCGAGATAATAAATTAATTGGAGATAACACTGACGCCGCTGGTTTTCTAACTGATCTGAATCGATTCGTTGCCACTCAGCAATCGGCGGCCCGAAATCGTAAATCATCAATGGTACTTGGCGCAGGTGGTTCGGCGTGCGCGGTTGTATACGCACTACTGAATGATGGCTGGCAAGTCACAATTGCCGCCCGCCGCATTGAACAGGCTCAAGAATTAGCGGCGCAGTTTAAGAACGCCAGTGCTGTAGAACTTAATTTTCAAACTTTCCAACCTTCAAACCTGCAACTGATCGTCAACACCACTCCAGTAGGTATGACCCCACTCACCGACGAATCTCCATTGCCTGAAAATACTTCTCTTTCATCAGACACAATAATTTATGATTTGGTCTACAATCCGCGTGAGACAAAATTAGTGAAAGACGCGCACATGCATGGATTATCTGCTACAACTGGACTCGGGATGCTCATCGAACAAGCCGCCCTTGCCTTTGAGATCTGGACGGGACATAACCCGCCAAGAGATGTTTTATATACCTCGGTGGTTGAGTAGGGGAGGTATTCTTTCGCCCCGTATCGAAACCACCAATTCATGGAGATCTTATGATTCGCTTCTTAACTGCTGGAGAATCCCACGGCCCATCGTTAACATCCATTCTCGATGGTATGCCCGCGGGACTTCTCGTCACAGCTGAAATTATTAACAAAGAACTCGCCCGTCGTCAGCAGGGATATGGTTCAGGCGGACGCATGAAAATTGAAAAAGACACTGTTCAAATCCTTGGCGGTGTAATGGGCGGCGAAACTACAGGTGCGCCGATCGCTTTGCTTGTGCAAAACGATGACCATGCCAAATGGAAAGGCAAAGCCATCGAGCCGATGACCGCCCCGCGCCCAGGTCACGCAGATCTAACAGGTGCAGTCAAATATGGATACAATGACCTGCGTCCCGCGCTCGAACGTGCGTCAGCTCGTGAGACAACCATGCGCGTTGCGGCTGGCGCGGTCTGCAAACATTTCCTCGCGCAATTTGGAATCATCGTTGGCGGATATGTTTCATCCATTGGCGGGGTGCAAACTGATTTTGGCGAGATGCCTTACGAAGAACGCTTCGCCCGCGCCGAAGAATCAGAAGTGCGCTGTCCCATTGAATCGTCTGCGAAAAAAATGCGGGATGAAATCGAGAAGACCATTCACGGCAAAAATACATTGGGCGGCGTGCTCGAAATTGTTGCGCTCAATCTACCTGTGGGCCTGGGCAGTTTCGTTCAATGGGATCGCCGCCTCGAAGCAAAACTTGCATTGGCAGTTATGAGTGTTCAAGCAATAAAAGGAGTCGAAGTCGGCGATGCTTTCGAGAATACTCGTTTATCTGGAACCCAAGCTCACGACCCGATCAACTTGCAACTTTCAAACCTTCAACGTTCAACCAACAGAGCAGGCGGAATCGAAGGTGGAATATCTAATGGACAGCCGATCATCATTCGCGCAGCAATGAAACCAATTGCCACCACGCTTCTTCCCCAGCCGACAGTTGATCTGGCGTCAGGGGCAGAATCTCCCACCAAATATGAACGCTCTGATTTTTGTCCCGTTCCACGCGCTGTGCCTATTCTTGAAGCCATGGTTGCCTTTGTTCTGGCAGATGCGCTCATCGAAAAACTCGGCGGCGACTCGATGAACGAGATGAAATCAAGATATAAGTCTCTCAGAAAAGCCACTCTCGAAGATTTGCAAATGGATAATAATCCGCATGTGTTTTGGGAATAAAGTAAAAAGGTCATCGCGAGGAGTGCTTTTGCTCTTTGTGACGAAGTAATTTTTTATTTATTAATGTGGAGAATCGCAATAACGAATGGAATCACCATGACTCACATCTATCTCTACGGCCCGCCTGGGACAGGTAAATCTACCCTCGGCAAAGAACTTGCTGACGATCTCAAGTTACCCTTCATTGACCTTGACCGTGTCATCGAAACAAACGCGGGTATTTCCATTTCACAAATCATGGAACAACAAGGCGAGTCTGTATTTCGCGACCTTGAATCTTCTGCGTTGAAAAACTTGCTGAATAAAAAACAAAGCATAGTCGCCTTGGGCGGCGGCGCTTTGTTGCGAGAAGAAAACCGAGTCTTCGCGGAAAGCAACGGCCAGGTTATTTTGCTGATGGCAGATTTATCCACTTTGTTGGAGCGGCTGCGCAATGTTTTTGACACACGTCCTCTTTTGTCTGGTGACTTGCACGAAAAACTTTCGTCACTATTGGCGAACCGTATTGAGCATTACAACTCTTTCCCTTTCCTGATTCATGTGGATGGTAAAGCTGCCGAGCAAAACGCGCATCAAATTCAAGTTGCGTTGGGACGATATCACCTCTCTGCAATGGGGGAGTACGATGTTATGGTAGGCCGGGTTTCCGATCTGATTGAGCTGCCCATGCAAAACCCCATTCTCGTGACCGATGAAAACGTCGCGAAATTTCACGCTGAATCGGTGGTTGCTTCCTTGCGCTCAGCAGGGTTTGAGCCAAAGGTGGTCACTGTCCCTGCTGGTGAATCATATAAAAATTTGGAAACAATTTCTGCTTTATGGAAATCATTTCTGCAAAATGGACTCGACCGCAAAAGCATTGTCATCGCCTTGGGCGGCGGCGTGCTGGGTGATATGGCTGGGTTCGCCGCTTCGACGTATATGCGCGGAATTGCGTGGGTGGGTGTGCCAACTACTTTGCTCTCAATGGTGGACTCGTCGCTCGGCGGCAAGACAGGCTTTGATCTGCCTGAAGGAAAAAATCTCATCGGCGCATTTTATCCGCCGAAACTGGTTTTGGCGGACCCGCAATTGCTGATCACATTGCCTGAGGCAGAATTAATCTCTGGCATGGCAGAAGTCGTCAAACACGGAATCATCTCTGACCCCAAATTGTTTTCGTTGTGTGGACGTGGATTGGATTGGGTGAAAAATAATCTCGAAGAAGTTGTCAAACGCGCAATGGCGGTCAAGATAAAAGTCATCGAGGAAGACCCGTATGAAAAAGGATTTCGCGCGGCCTTGAATTTAGGTCACACTGTTGGGCACGCGGTCGAACTTGTCAGCAAGTTTAAGTTGCGGCATGGCGAAGCGATTGCGATTGGCATGGTTGCTGAGGCGAAGTATTCTGTCCAAATTGGGCTGGCATCTGTCGGGTTGGTGGATGCGATAACTGAGTCGCTGTCAGCGCTGGGACTGCCCATCCGAATCCCAGAAAATATGCCGCGCGAGGAAATCATCCGCGCGATGCGAGTGGATAAAAAGAAGAACGCGAAAGCCATTCGCTTTGCGCTGCCTGTGGAGATCGGCAAAGTTGAATTGGTGGATGTGACGGATTTAGAATTAGTGATCAGTAATAAGTGAGGTGAGAATGAAGGTTTTACTTTTGCACGGCCCAAACTTAAATTTGCTTGGCACACGTGAACCTGAAATTTATGGCTCGCTGACCTTAGATGACATTAATAAAAAGATGATCGCGTTGGGGAAAGAATTGAATGTGGAAGTGACTTGTGAGCAATCGAATCATGAAGGCGCATTGATCGATGTCCTGCAGGATGCGCGCGCTTGGGCGGATGGCGTGGTGTTTAATCCTGGCGGTTACACTCACACCTCCATTGCGCTGCGTGATGCGATTTCTGCGATTCAAATTCCCGTGATCGAAGCGCATCTATCGAACGTGTATGCGCGTGAAGAGCTCCGCCATGTTTCGATGATCTCTGCGGTTTGCAAAGGAAAAGTCGTCGGATTTGGCTGGCGGTCTTACGAGTTGGGTTTGCGTGGTCTCATTGATATAATCAAATTGTGAATACTCAAACCATACAAACTGCTGAACCTTTTTTTCTGCCTGGTAATCGCACAGGGATTTTGCTCATTCATGGATTCACTGGCACGCCCAAAGAAATGCGCTGGATGGGGGAATCTCTCAACCGTGAATTTGGTTTCACCTGTCTAGGTGTGCGCCTGGCTGGACATGCCACTCGTCCCAAAGATATGATCCGTTCGCGCTGGACCGATTGGACCGCTTCTGTTGAAGATGGCTACAATCTTCTCGGCGGAACTGTTGACAATATATATCTTGTTGGGCTTTCGATGGGCGGCGCATTATCGTTGCTCATTTCGACGAGATTCGCGGCGCGCGTGAAGGGTTTGGTGGCAATTTCTGCGCCGTACGAAATTCCAAATGAACATCCCGCCTGGCAGATACAACTCTATAGCTATTTCAAAACGTATATTGAAAAAAATAAAGGTGAGCCGGGTACAGGTTGGTTTGACAAGGAAGCCTACAAAGGTCACGTTTCATATCCATTAAACCCGATCCGTTCTGCGGCTGAGTTGAAGATATTGCTTGAGAAAATGCGCGCCGCTCTATCGAAAGTAACTGTGCCCGTATTGCTGATCCATTCAAAAGATGATGCATATGTGCTGCCTGAAAATATGGAGCATATTTACGCGGGACTGGTGAATGCGCCAGACAAGACAAAACTTTACGTGACTGGATCAGGCCATGTTGTGACTCGTGATGCGGCTCGTCATCAGGTATTCAAAGCTGCCGGGGAATTTATCCACAGAGTGGAGAGTCAAATTGAATCGTAATTTATTTTTTGTGGCATCCGCTTTATTTCTGTGGGGTTTCGGCGAAGGGATGTTCTTTAATTTTGTGCCAATTTATCTTGATCTTCAATTTCTGTTGAGCAAATATGAAATTGGATTGATCCTCGGCGTGTTTGGTTTTTTCATGGCGATCACACACATCCCTGCGGGCCGTCTTGCTGACCGAATTGGGCGCAGACCTTTGCTCGTCGGCGCGTGGCTGCTTGGCTTGGGTTCGACATTGATCATGGGATTTGCCCAGGCTTTGCCTCTTTTTTTGGTGGGTTTGTTTGCCTATGGTCTGACCGCTTTTGTTTCATCGCCGCTGGCCAGTTATGTGACCGCTGCGCGCGGCAAGTGGCCTGTGGGGACTGTGCTCTCGCTGACCACTGCGACCTTTGGCATGGGCATGGTACTGGGGCCGGTTACTGGCGGATGGATCGGCGACCATTACAGCATGCGGATGAGTTTTTATGTTGCGGCAGTTGTGTTTGTTTTTTCAAATTTATTTATGGTTCTTATTGAGAAACAGCCGATTGATCATCATGACCCTGATGCCCCGCCGCCAAAATTGAGGAGCAATAAAAAATTTATCACTCTTATAGGCGTTCTTGTTTTTGCCATTTTTTCAATGTATCTGGCGCAGCCGCTTACACCAATTTTCCTCAAAACTGTACGCGGACTTTCATTGAGTCAGACAGGGTTAGTTTTTACAGCGGGTGCATTGGGTAATTCATTACTGGCGCTTGCTTTCAGCCGCGCCAATCCGCGCACAGGATTTTTATTTGCTCAGGTGTTTGTGATTTTATTTGCCTTGTTCATTTGGAAAGGAACAACCCTGCCTGTTTTTGCATTGGGATATTTTCTGCTGGGCGGATTCCGCGCTGGACGCCCCATGGCGATGGCGCAGGCACGTGAGCTCGTCCATGATTCGCAAATGGGAATTACTTATGGAATTATGGAAACTGTCAGCGCGGTGATCTTCATTGTTACGCCGCCCATCGCAGGTTTTTTATTTGAGCGCGACCCGATGATTCTGTATCCGCTTGCGATTGGTTTGATCGTTGTCTCGATAGTTGTCAGTTCGATTTTTCTGCCGCGAAAGGTGAACCATGATTGAAATTGTCTCTCTTACTCTTGGCCCAGTGCAAACAAACGCTTATCTGGTTGCTGACCCTGAAACAAGAGAAGCAGCTGTCATTGATCCATCTTGGGATGGACACATTATCCTCAAAGCGGCGCAGGATCGCGGCTGGAGAATTGGGCACCTCTGGTACACGCACGCGCATTTCGATCACATAGGCGGCGCAGCGGCAATTGCGGATGCGCTGAATCCACTGCCACATGTTGCGCTTCATCCCGATGACCACATTCTCTGGCGTGCGGGCGGAGGCGGCGCAAAATTCGGCTTTGACATTGACCCCGGCCCCGAACCGACGATTGATTTTCAACAGGGACAAATTCTAAAACTTGGTAACAATGAATTTGAAGTCCGTTATACGCCGGGACATACCAAAGGTCATTGTGTGTTGTATGTTGCCAAAGAAAAAATCTGCTTCTGCGGTGATCTAATTTTCAATGGAAGTGTTGGCCGCACCGATCTGCCCGGCGGCGATTGGGATACATTAGAAGAAAGCATCCGCAGGCAAATTTTCACCATGCCCGATGAAACGAGACTGTTGTCAGGTCATGGAATTGAAACAACAGTTGCGCATGAAAAGAAACATAATCCATTTGTGGGAGAGAGCGCTTAATGAAACGTGCAGTCAGCATCAGCCTTGGAAGTTCGAAGCGTGATAAAAGTGTAACGGTCAATCTCAATGGGCAGGAAATCCTTGTCGAACGCATCGGCACCGACGGCGATATAGAAAAGGCGCGCCAGATGTATTTGGATCTCGATGGCAAAGTGGATGCCTTTGGAGTGGGTGGTGTGGATCTATATTTACGTTTGGATGAAAGGGAATATCCACTTCATGCCGCGCTGAAACTTGTCTCTGGTATCAGGCAAACGCCACTTTGTGATGGGCGTGGACTCAAGCACACCCTCGAACGACGCGTATTTCAACTTGCAAAGCCTCAACTCGGAGATGTTCACTTCAAGCAGGCTTTTGTTCCGGTAGCGGTGGATCGGTCCGGCTTGGCCGAAGCAGTTGCCGAGGTCGCAGATAGAACCGTGTTTGGTGATTTGATGGTTGCCTTGGGAGTCCCAATTCCCATTTATGGGATCCCTGCCTTCAAAAGAGTCGCGAGAGTTATGCTGCCCATCGTCAGTCACTTTCCAATGAGTATGATCTTCTACGGCAGTGACGGCGCGGAGCAGGAACCGAGGTACACAAAATATTTTGAAGAGTCTGATTTGATCGCAGGTGATTTTCTCTTCATGCGAAAGTATATGCCGAATAATCTATCGGGCAAAACTATTGTGACGAATACAACGACCGAAGATAATATTGAGTTGTTAAAATCGCGCGGCGTAAAAACTGTCATCACAACCACGCCGCGTTACGATGGCCGCTCCTTTGGAACGAACATGAATGAAGCCATGCTCACGGCTTATGCGGGCAAAGGAAGAAGGTTGACGGACGATGAGCTGAATGGGCTGATCGATGAGCTGGGGATAAAGCCGACGGTGATTCAGTTTTAGAATAGCTTTTGAATCAAAAGCAGGATGACCGAGATCATCCTGCTTTTTTGTGCGCCCAGCATGGGCGTTGACTAACGGGTGAAAGACCCATACAGAGGTTGATTGCACCAACTGTTAGCGGAAGGCAAGGGCGTTGTCGTGAGGCAAGGTCTGGAGGAAGCCGGAAGCAAACCTGC
>CAIWRB010000163.1 GCA_903914955.1 uncultured Chloroflexota bacterium
CAACAGGAACGTCCACTTATTCGGTTACAGTGTCTGATGCGGGAGGATGTTCTGTATCAGGTAGTGTTTCTGTAAACGTTACATCTACACCTTCAGCGCCAGTTGTATCAACAACCTTATTGCCTGCTCTATCGGGAATTCAAAACCAAACGCCTACACCACTTGTTATGGATAAACCAGCTGCCCAAATGACTCCGGCTTCAACCAGTACAGTCACCAAACCATCCCCCACCCGATGGCCTACGGCAACCATGTTCTATACACAGGTCAAGTTATTCTTTACCCATGCCCGCAATCTTGAAAAAAGGATTCCAGCGCTGAATGTTGAACGCACTCGTTATGTAACATCCGGTCAGGATCTGCACAAAGTTGTTCTTGACCAATATTTCATCGGTCCTGGCGCAACTGAAAGATACTCTTACGGCGACATTGGAATTTATGATGGTTTTACCGGGTACAGCAAATTAGAATTTGCAGATGGTGTATTAAGAATTCAATTAAAAGGAACGTGTAAGCAGCAGTATCCAAGTTTTTCGATCGCTGATCTTTTGACCCTGAACATGAAACAATTTCCCGAAGTCCGTTATGTTCGGATTTATGATGAAAAGGGACTGACTCAACAGGCTGAAGGGAAGATCGACTCAATTCCGGAATGCTTATCAGCAATTCCAACTGCAGTACCCACCCGCAAACCATAAATAACTTTGCAACCTGGACTCCCGAATATTTATACCTAGAAACTCAATAACCCACATTTGACTGAATACTTTGGTGCGGTTTGGACACTGGGAAGTCATGAATTTTTGGAAAATGGCATAAATAGCTAATAATTTGTCTTGTAATAACTTTTTTTCATTAGTGATCATGTCTTGAAAGCCAATGGATCTTATTATTTGAACCATTTTGAATAATTTATTGAGAATAACAAGGCATATTGCTCTTGACTAGTCCTCCGAATAGGTATATATTATACCTATTCGGAGGACTGCGTTATGCCAAGAGGAACACAAGTTATCAAGGGTGTCGAATATGTTTATGAATACGATTCCACTTGGAATCCTGATAAAAAATACGGGACACATACCCGCAATTACATTGGCAAAAATATTAACGGTAAATTTATCCCGAATAAGCAATTCAGACTACAGTTGGAACTTCAGGAAGTAACTAAGAACCTACCCGGCCAAACTGAAATAGATAGAAGCAAACGAAGCTACTTCGGAGCAACCTATCTTTTTGATGTTATCGGCAAAAAAATGGGTATCACTCAAGATCTCCAGAACTGCTTTCCAAATGATTGGGAACAAATACTTTCTATAGCATATTATCTAATCCTTGAAGACCGTAACCCACTGAGCCGTTTCCCAAAGTGGGCATCGACCCATTCGCACCCCTTTGGCTTTAATATCCCATCACAAAGAAGCAGCGAATTGTTTGCCAGTATTGATGAAAATTCTAAACAGAATTTCTTCCTTATGCAGACTGAACGAAGGTTGGAGAAAGAATTTCTGGCATATGATACAACTTCAATCTCTTCCTATTCCAAGAGTCTTAAGCAAGTTAAGTATGGGTTCAATAAGGATCACGATCCCCTTCCGCAGATCAATTTAGCGCTGCTTTTTGGGGAAGAATCCCGTATGCCCGTCTATTACAGGAAATTACCAGGCAATATTACTGATGTTAAAACCGTACGGAATTTGCTTAGCGAAATCGAATTTCTGAAACTGGGTAAAGTCAGCTTGGTTATGGATAGGGGTTTCTACAGTGAAGAAAATATCAATGCTTTGTTTAATAAGAACCACAAATTCATCATGGCTGTCAAAACATCCCTGAAATATGTTCAAAAAATATTGGATGGAATACGGAGCACACTGGTAACTCGTCCGAACTATAGCTCCAAATATCGGCTTTACTTCACATCGACACTTGTAGAATGGGAATATACTCCAGAAAAAAAGCGAGATTATGATGGCGAAACTGAAGTGAGAAATATGTATTTGCACATTTTCTATAACGATCAGAGGGCGGTTGATGACAAGAATGATTTCAACGAACTCTTGGATATATTGGAAAAGGAACTGTTGACTGACAGCCGGAAGCCAGAACACGAAAAGCTATATTCAAAATATTATCAAATACAAACGACTCCGGAAATTGGAATTGTTCTCACACCCAAACAGGAAGCAATTGAGAATGCAGAGAAGAATTATGGTTTCTTCACGCTTATCTCAAATGGAGTTCAGGATCCTTTAGATGCGTTAGAGAAATATCGTACAAAAGATTTCGTAGAAAAGGCATTTGGAAACCTGAAAGAGCGATTGAATATGCGACGTACTTCAGTGTCGTCAGCTGAAAATCTTGAAGGAAAGCTTTTTATCCAGTTTGTGGCTTTGATATTCATGTCATATTGTACGCGGCCGGACAGAATGGTGGAGTAAGGCCGAAATAAAAGTTTACGACACTCGTCAAAGAAAAACAGGCTCAGCG
>CAIWRB010000164.1 GCA_903914955.1 uncultured Chloroflexota bacterium
CAACGGCGAAGCGAGCAGTACCATGCCCGTGGTCATAGTCAACACAAAGGGAAAACCATATAATTCAGCCAGATGACCGGTGAAAAGCAATCCTAATGCGCCGGAAGAAAAGATAAATCCAAGCGCAAGCCCGGAAGCTAAAGCCATTCCGCCGGGAATGATCCGCTGAGCAATGACAACCATGATGCTATGAACCGCGCCGGTAAATGATCCAGCCAAAGGCACAAGGATAAACAACCACCACGACCAGCCAATTAAGCTGGCAATGTAAATCGGAAAGGCGGCCAGAAACAAAACTCCCGCAGCAACATATCGCTTTGGATAGCGATCTCCAAAATAACCGCCGAGAACATTCCCAAGAGCAGAACCGCCCATGAATAGGCCTGCCATACTTCCATAGACCGTTGCACCCTGACCAAGATCCTTGATGTACTTTGGGATGAGATTCACCATATTGGCCTGCGCCCATGATTGCAAAGTAGCGACCAACGCCAAAACAATTATGAACAGTATTCCCACTTGCATACGATTGGAATGTTTTCCCTGAATTGGTTTGGGATGCGGAGGATTGGCGCGTAATTGATACATCACGGAAAATCCGATCGGAATGGAGACAACCGGAATGATGAACATACCCGGCAATTTATAGGTGGACAAAATAAGTCCAGTAATAATGGGTCCAATAAAATGCCCAAGCTGACCAGCGGTAAAGAAAATGGATGTGGAAGTTGTCTCGCGTCCCTTTAAGAGATCACGCCCGCGCAATGTGGCTTGCACCGCGCCAACGGGATGAAATGCTGATGAACCCAGTGCCGCAATAATCAGACACGCCAGCCCGGCGTTGCCCGGAATAAGCAATGCCGCAGAATAGAAAACCGTCATCCAAAGTACGCCGCCGGCGGCAAGCCAGCGCGGACCAGTTCGATCAGAGATCCAGCCGAAGAATGGCTGAGTCAGCGCGGAGGTCCAAATATAGATGGTGGAGAACAACGCGATCTGCGATTCGCTTAAGCCGAGATAGGTCAGCAAAACTGGCCGGCTGGCGTTGAACGTATCCACTATAAAATGGCTGAAGGCTACAGATGAAAAAAGAGAATCAAGAATTAATGACATGAATTTTTTTATTTTCCACGATAAAGATGATTTGACTCGATATATTCGTACACGGATGGATGGACATAGTAACGAAATTGAGTGCCTTCCGAAACACGGCGCCGTAATTCGCGCGAAGAAAGATTTAATAGCAGCGCATCAATAAAAGTGACTTTATCTGTCAACCCGGGAATTTGAGATTCGAGCGCGGGCATGTCGAAGAAGTCGCCAGGGCGTCGCATCACGCTGATTTTGGAAACAGCAGTTACCAGTTCAGAATTAAGGTGCCAGGTCGGCAGATCCCGAAGTGAATCGCCTCCGATCAAAAGAAAGATTTCCGCGTCTGGCTGCTGTCGAGCAAGATAGCGAATCGTGTTGATCGTGTAGTGCGGGCCGGGCCGGTCGATCTCAAGCCGCGAGAGTTCAAAAATTGGATTGTCGGAGATCATGCGTTGAACCATTTCGAGACGATGCGGAAGCGGCGTAATAGGTTGATCCTGTTTATGCGGTGGGTCGGGATTAAGCACCCAAAGCAGGCGAGTTAACCCAAATTGATGCGCGGCTTCACTCGCAAGGATCAGATGCCCAATGTGCGGCGGATCAAACGTGCCGCCAAAGAAACCAATTTTTATTTTTGACATTACTTTAGTATATCGCAATGTGACACTCCGCCCGCTCAAAAGAGACGGGGGCTTCTCGACTAATCGAGCTACTTGCGCAGTGTCAGACGCGGCTACGCATGACCCTGCTTCAAGAAGTAGGGATGACGATACATTTCACTTG
>CAIWRB010000165.1 GCA_903914955.1 uncultured Chloroflexota bacterium
CGCGCCTTCATACCATGCGGCAGCTACTTCGCCGCAAGATTCGGTAATTCCACCCACAACTTTGGGCGTGTTAATCGTGGTGTAATCTTCCCGGCCCGGGTCCACGCGCTCTGGAGAGAACGCAAGGAACCAATCCTCGCCCACTGTCAAATTATGTTCCAATCCAAGTTTGGGAAGCAAAACCTCGCGCGTTGTGCCAGGATAAGTAGTTGATTCCAGAACAACAACGATGCCTTTATGCATGTACTTTGCCAGTTCTTCCGTTGCAGAAATAATAAATGACATATCCGGGTCACCGGTTTGGCGCAGCGGAGTTGGCACACAAATACTGACAGCGTCCATTTCTTTCAGGATAGCAAAATCAGAAGTCGCAGTGAAATGACCGCTGTTCACCAATTTTGCCACTGCCTCCGACTTTACATCGGGAATATAGGATTCGCCTTTCTTCAGAGAATCCACTTTACGTAAATCAGGATCCACTCCGGTGACATGGAACCCGGCTTCGCCAAAAACAACAGCGAGTGGTAATCCTACGTAACCCAGTCCAAGAATGGCGATTGTGGCTGTCTTATCTTTCAGTTTTTTTATGAGAATTTCTTTTGTAGACATATTTATCCTTTTACCAGACCAACTGGCATTTTTAAAATAAACTTAATTGTTTCGGTTTATCTTGATTTATTTCTTCCTTTTTTTTCGCAACAATTAACGGCTTTCCCAAAGCAGCGCGCGCTTCATTTAGTTGATCTGGCAATCTCACAAAATCAGCGAGAATAGACGGCTTGAGCGCTGCTTGATGCAATGCCGCCGCAGGATGGAACATGGGGATCACGAATCGCTCATCCACTTTACGCATTTGCCCATGAACGGCCGTGATCTTCGCCGCGGGAATAAATTTATTCATCGAGATGCGCCCAAGTGTCACGATGATACTTGGATTAATAATTTCGATCTGTTCTTCAAGATGAATATCGCAAGCTTTTATCTCATCCGGCAATGGATCGCGGTTGCCCGGCGGGCGGCACTTAACCACATTACATATAAAAACCTCTGTGCGAGTCACGCCGGCCTGGGCGAGTAACTGATCGAGGAATTTACCTGAAGCTCCCACAAACGGATGACCCTGTTCATTCTCATGAAAGCCCGGGCCTTCACCAATAAACAGTATCTCGGCATTGGCAGGCCCATCGCCCGGCACAGATTTTTTTCGGGTTTCATGCAACACGCATTTCGTGCATGTTGAAATTTCCTGGGCAAGTTTATTCAGTGTTTCTTCAGCGCTCATTCATTCTCCAGGCAAACTTTCAAGCAACATAAGGATCGCATCCTCGCCATTGTCCGCGTAATAGCCAGAGCGGCGCCCATTCTCTATAAAACCAAACTGACGATACATTTCGATCGCAGCAAAGTTGCCCTCGCGCACCTCTAAAAATGCAGATTGCGCACCTTCTTCCTTTGCGAAAGACAATGTATGTAAAAGTAAATTCTTTCCAATGCCCTGTCTGCGAAAATCAGGATGCGTGGCAAGCGTTGCAATATGGATTTCATCAACCAAGATCCACCCGACCACCATGGCAATCACGCGGCCATCCAGATCAGCCACCCAACAACGTGAAACCGGGTTATCGTACTCAAAAGAAAAAGAACGCGCAGGCCACGGCAAACTAAAAGAAATTTGATCAATAGCAACTACTTGCTCGAGATCTTCCAGTTTCATTTTACGGAAAGTGTAATTCATGTGATCGGCATTCCGGCGACATGCAAATAAATGGGA
>CAIWRB010000166.1 GCA_903914955.1 uncultured Chloroflexota bacterium
ATGTTTGTTATAATGGATGGAAAGAAAATAATCTTAATAAAGAGGAATATATGTATATAGATCCCAATTCTGGTGGAATGTTATTTCAAATACTTGCCGTAACCTTTGGCATCCTATCCGGCACAATCCTTGTGTTCGGAAGTAAAATAAAAATGGGCATCGCAAAATTTCGCCGTTCCATGCGCCAAAAGGAAGGGGATATCGTGGAAACTGAAGACGCTCCCAAATCGAATCAATAATCTGTGTTCCTTCAATATCTATGCGCAAACTGATTCTTGGCCTTGATGCATTCGATCCGTTTTTCTTTGAACATCTCCATTCAAAAGGTAAGACCCCAAACTTAAGCAAACTCGTTCAGGCAGGGAACTATTCTCGATTCCGCGTATCTGACCCACCGCAAAGTGAGGTATCATGGACCAGTATCGCGACGGGAATGAATCCCGGCGATCACGGTATGTTTGACTTTGTTCATCGCAACCCCGCCGATTACAGCCTGCAGGTATCCCTATTGCCGACTCAAAACAGCCTGCTGGGGATTCAATTCGTTCCTCCCCACAATTCACGGACTATTTTTGACGAAGCAGTGGAAGACGGTTTCCCGGCGACCTCGATGTGGTGGCCTGCCACCTTTCCAGCCCGCTACGGATCGCCAGTCAGGACAATTCCAGGACTCGGCACGCCGGATATCCTCGGGCGATTGGGCGTAGGGACATATTTTTCAATTGAGCTACCCTCAGAAGACCCGACCCGCAAGACACCAACCCGGCGGATTATCCAAAAAAGCGCAACTAAATATACCGGCATATTGGAGGGTCCAGCAAAAAAGAACGGGACTGTCAATATTAATTTTGAGCTGGAAATTGAAGAAAAACGATCTGCAATATTACGGTTTGGAAAACAAAGTATTAACCTTATTCCCGGGAAGTGGAGCGAAATTATAGAATTCCCCTTCCCCGTTGGGTTTGGAATGACGGTCAAAGGGATTAGCCGTGCTATTTTAACTAATTTGAATCCGGTTAGCCTCTATCTATTACCGTTACAACTGCATCCACTTTCATCTCCTTGGCCATATGGTACACCAAAGAATTTTATCCAGGATCAATGGAAATCGAGCGGTCCATTCCTGACCCTTGGCTGGCCCCAGGATACGACCGCCCTCAACGAGGGATTTATCAACGATGATCAATTCCTCAACCTGTGCGAAATGATCGAAGACGGGCGGGAACGAGTCTTGACTCATAGCTTAAATACATTTGACGAGGGACTGCTCGGTTGCGTGTTTGACAGCCTGGATCGTATCCAACATATGTTCTGGAAAGGGCGGGAGGATATTATTGAGGCCTGTTATATAAGCCTTGATCAAATGATCGGACGGGTTATGGCGAAAGCTGGCGATGCAAGAATCCTCATCCTTTCCGATCATGGATTTGGCAAATTCGATTACAAGGTACACCTAAACCGATGGCTGATTGATCACGGATATATGTCCGTAAAGAATCCTGCCTCCTCCGACCTCAAAGAAGTTGAATGGTCCCAAACAAGTGCGTATGCCCTGGGGTTGAACAGTCTTTACCTAAACATTGCGGGAAGAGAAGGCAATGGTAAGGTCTTAGAAAGCGATACGGAACATCTTCTCAACAAACTAAAAGAAGAGTTACTTCTATGGAGAGGGCCTGATGGCGGGCAGGTAATCCAAAACGTGCTTATCCGCGCAGAAGCATTTCAGGGAAATCTGGCAAAATATGGGCCAGATCTATTTATCGGCTATCGCCCGCCTTACCGGGGTTCGGCAGAAACCGGTCTGGGTCAGTGGCGAAGCGAAGCCATCGAGGTTAACACGGAACATTGGGGTGCCGATCATTGTTTCGATTCCAAAGCCGTACCGGGAGTGATCTTCTCAACAAATGAACTCGCCAATTGGGCTGCGCCATCCTATCGGGACATTCCCGCCATAACCTTAGGGAAAGACTTAAAGAAAATACAAAATACTTCCGCTCCAACTTATAGTGACGAAGATAAAGAGCAGGTCGAAAAAAGGTTGAAAGATCTTGGCTATCTCTAATAGTAAAGATAAGTTTTTATCCAGAAAAGGGTTGTGGTCCTTATTCCTGATTTGCGCGCTACCGCTTCACATCTGGACCTTCATTCTTGCATTTAGGGATTTCTCATGGGTGACCGAACGGACAAACTCCTGGGACGCACTTGGGGTGGTCTCCTACGGATTGGTCTTTACAATCTTTGAAAGCATAGCTGTTTTTTTCACGGCCGTATTCCTAAGCCTATTAATCTCCAGAAAATGGGATGAAAAAAGAAGGCTCGCCGTCTCCGTTATATTGATAACTGTCATTTCCCTTTGGGCAATGGTCAATCATTTATATTTTTTAAACGGCGCACCTGCGCCACAAAATCTGATTACCTTCTTTACTAAATTTGATCACCCCTTAAGGGCATTATATGTGAGTTCTTTTCTTCTCGTTACTCCCACTTTCCTATTTCCAGTTTATTTCGTATTTAGGTCAGAAGTATTTTTTCAGTTCGTCAAGGATCTCGTTGAACGGCTTTCCTTGCTGTCGAGTCTATATTTAGTCGTCGACCTCGCCGCCCTTGCCATCATCCTTTTCCGTAATCTTCGAGGTTAATAAATATGAAAAAAACTCTTAGCCGCCGCGACTTTCTAAAACTGGCGGGATTGGCACCACTTGGGTTGATCGCCCCTCCGCTCATAAAAAAACTTGGCATAACAAATCTGATCCAGGGTGAAAAGAAAAACGTACTTGTTATCCTATTCGACGCCTTTTCCGCCAAAAATATTTCCATGTACGGATACGAACGCAATACCACTCCCAACCTGGCAAAACTTGCAAAACGAGCAACTGTTTACCATAACCACTTTGCGGCTGGCAGTTTTACAACCCCTGGTACAGCTTCCTTGCTGACAATGACACTACCCTGGACACATCGCGCATTTAGTTTCGGCGATCAGGTAACAAAATCAATGGCAGACAAAAGTGTTTTCCATACCTTCGATGACTATTATCGTATCGGATATTCACACAACCCCCTGGTTAATATATTCTTAAGACAATTTCAGTTAAATATTAACGAATATGTTCCGAGGGGAAAGCTTTTTATCAAAAATGACGGACTAATAAGTAATTTATTTGCCAACGATGAGGATATTGCGACATTAAGTTGGTCAAGGGAAATAAATCGAAGGGAAGGAGGATACTCCTACTCACTCTTCCTAACGCATTTGTATGAAAAATACCAAGAAAATAAAATTGCGGATTATAAAAACAATTACCCCAA
The DNA here is from genome assembly GCA_903914955.1 of uncultured Chloroflexota bacterium. Classification (GTDB taxonomy): domain Bacteria; phylum Chloroflexota; class Anaerolineae; order Anaerolineales; family Villigracilaceae; genus Villigracilis. The sequence goes on from CAIWRB010000166.1 coordinate 3,310, forward strand.
CGGAGTTCCAAGCGCTACCGGGGATTATTTTGTTCTTGAAGAGGGTATCGACTGGCTTATCAATCGAATCGGTGAACTCCCATTTCCATTTTTCTCATATTTTCATTTTTTTCCACCCCACTTCCCTTATAAAGCTCGCCGCGAATTCAACGACATATTTATAAAAGATGATTGGAAGCCATTGAACAAACCTGAGGATTTTTTTACCGAGGGAAACCCTTATGAAACAATGGCAAATTCAAGGGCTCGTTATGATGAATTCATTTTGAATGTAGACAATGAATTCGGACGACTTTTCGACGCTTTGGAATCTTCCGGGCAGCTGGAGAATACATGGGTCGTACTCACATCCGATCACGGCGAGATGCAGGAGCGTGGAATATCTGGTCACACGACTCCCACTTTTTACCAACCCATCGTCCGAATACCGTTGATGATTTTTGAACCCGGGCAACAAAGCGGCCAAGACATCCACATTCCCACCAGCGCTGTTGATGTAATGCCCACCCTTCTTCATGTAACAGGCCATGATCTTCCCGCATGGACAGAAGGGAACATACTGCCTCCCTACTCGCCGTTGATCCGAAAACCGCAAGCGGGTATATTTGCATTAGGCGCAAGAGGTAATGATCAAAACAGCCCCATAACAAAAGGGACGATCATGCATGTTATTGATAATTACAAATTCATTTATTACTTCGGATACCAAGAACTCGGAATCAAAGGAGAGCGAAGCCAGCTCTTTGACATCAACAACGATCCTGAAGAACTAAACGATTTAATGGTTACAAAAAAGAGCGTCGCCTCTGAGTTGCTCGCCAAAGTGAAATCAAGATTGAAGGATGTTAACGAACCTTATTCAAATTGAGAAAGTAAATCTAGGAGCTCCGCTGACGATAAAATTTCTCCTTGGGAATATCTGTCATTTTTTGAACGTCCAGCGGTATCTCCGTAAAGCGGACAAGTTCCTCCGCGTATCTCTTTGGATCCTCAAGCAGATCGTTATAGCTTATATAAATAACATCAGCATTGACTTTCAGCGAAAGCCAATGCTTTACATTATCCAAGTGCTTTGTATAAACATTTAGAAACATAAGATCATCTTCTGCTCTGGCTGGTTTTCCTCTTCGCTCAAGCATCTTTCTTTGAGAAGCCAGTACTTCGAGTAGATCACGTTCCATGAAGACGATTTTATAATAATAGGTATCCGGCAAATGCTCCAGGAGGGCGGAAATCACTTTAATGACCTTTCCGCACGCTTGTTCCACCCACTCCGAATTTCCTTCCTTCAATTGCTTTATTTTTTCTAATTCAAAATACCCTTGCAAATTATCATCGTCAGGTTTACGAATATCGTCGGTCATAATTTGAAACCCACCTGCTTCAAGCATCTGCATCATCATGGAAGTGCCCGACCTGGGCAATCCTGAAACTACATAAACTGTCGAGCTAGAGTTATTCATGTTTAATCACATCCATTTCTTGAAAAATTTGCGGATAAGGGGTATTTTCGTGAGATATAAAAATTCTAAGTACGAGGCCCCGCATCAAATACTTCCTGCGGAGTACCGTCGCTGAATTTGGCGAAGTTCTGCACAAAGCGCATGGCGAGGTCTTTGTATCTTCTATCATATTCTTTTTGATCATGCCATGAAGCCGCGGGATTCAAAACTTCAATTGGCACAGCAGGGCATTCGGTCGGGACTTCAAAGCCGAAGATCGGGTCTTTAATATATTTTACCTGATCCAGTTTTCCATTAAGAGCTGCGTTCAATAAGGCGCGCGTATATTTAATAGAGATGCGTTTGCCAACTCCATACGGGCCGCCCACCCAGCCTGTGTTGACCAGCCAGCAAGTGACACCGTAACGCTCGATCTTATTCTTGAGCAGCTCGGCATATTTGTATGGATGATGCACCATGAACGGTCCGCCAAAACATGCGCTGAAGGTGATCTCCGGTTCCTTGCCGAGTCCAACTTCGGTGCCCGCGATCTTGGATGTGTAGCCTGAAATGAATTGGTACAAGGCTTGATTCGGAGTCAAGCGCGCGATCGGCGGCATCACTCCGCTTGCGTCGCAGGTCAGCAGGATGACGTTCTTTGGATGTCCTGATTTCTTTTCAGGAACAGCGTTGGCGATGAATTCCAACGGATACGAGGCACGCGTGTTCTCCGTCAATGAGTCATCGTCAAGATCGATCATGCGCGTGATGGGATCGAACGGTACATTTTCCAAAATTGTGCCGAAGCGTTTTGTTGTGGCAAATATTTCAGGTTCGGCAGATTCAGAGAGTCCGATACATTTGGCGTAGCAGCCGCCTTCAAGGTTGAAAATACCATTGTCGCTCCAGCCATGCTCATCGTCACCGATCAGTCGGCGGGTCGGATCAGCCGAAAGAGTGGTTTTGCCCGTTCCGCTTAATCCAAAAAATAAAGCGACATCATCCGCGTTATCAGGATTCACGTTTGCCGAACAATGCATCGTAAGCACGCCTTCCAATGGCAGGAGGTAATTCAAAATCGTAAATACGGATTTTTTGATCTCGCCAGCGTATTCCGAATTACCAATGATCGCAAGTTTCTTTTCAAACGACAGGCAGATGAATGTTTCGCTTACAGTATTATCCACAGCAGGCGAGCCCTTGAACGATGGCATGGCAATGATCGTAAATTCGGGCACGAAGCGTTTATATTCCTCGAGCGTTTGCGGCAGGATGAACATGTTGCGCGCAAAATGACTGTGCCACGCAAACTCCGTCACGATACGGACAGGCAGACGGTAGGCCTCGTCCGCGCCGCCGTACACATCCTGGACGAAGACATCGCGCCCCTGCATAAATCCCAACATTCGGTCAACCATGACTTCGAACTTCTCCCCCGCAAACGGACGGTTGTACACACCCCACCAGATATTATTCTCTGAATCAGTATGGCGCACGACAAACTTATCATTTACGCTTCGTGCGGTGTGTTTGCCGGTATCCGCATCGAATGCGCCGCCTGCCACCAGGGAACCTTCATTACGAAAGATGGCTTCCTCGACAAGCGCTTCAGTGGTTAGATTCCAATAAGCCAGGCGTAAATTGATCACGCCTTGATTCGAAAGGTTGTAATCAGCCTTGCGTATCTGCGCAATGGATTCGGCTGGGGTTTTTATGTTTAATAAGTTATTCATAATTAATTATCCTCACCGTCATTGCGAAGACGGTGCACTTCCGCCCTCCCCGCAATGACGGAATATTATTTACATCCAATCTCGTATCATCTTCTTATCGCCAATATAAATTTCATTAGGGGAAGTTTGGTCTAATGCCCACTTGATGCGCGCAATGCCTTCGGTGATTTCCTTTACCGATCCCGCGAACGAAATTCGGATGTGGCCTTCCATGCCAAACTCTTTGCCGGGAACGGTGACAACCAGGGCTTTTTTCAAAAGAAATTTTGAAAGTTCAATTGAATTCCTATTAAAGGCGCGCAGATCAGGCAGAGCGTAGAACGTCCCTTTTGGTTCTATAAGCCTCGCTCCAGTAAAGGTTTTCATTTCCTGCAAGATCACATCACGGTTATTTTGGATCTGTAAACGCAGTGCTTCCACAATAGACTGCAAACCGTTCAACGCGCCTTCGGCCGCGGCCTGCGCGATGGGAGAAACACATGAGGTTGTTTGCGCGAGGACGTTCGTCATCACCTTGACCAGCTGACGAGGAGCGATCACCCAGCCAACGCGGAAACCTGTCATGCCGTATAACTTCGCGACGCCATTGACCACGATCACATGCGAGTTCTCAATATCATTCTTTGTAAATGAATACGCGGGCGGCGCTACGTTCCTATCAAAAGTAAGTTTGTGATAAATATCGTCACAGATCATGAAGATGCCTTTGCGCTCGCACAATTCCACGATCTTCCCGATCAACTCGGCTGGATAGATCGCGCCCGATGGATTGTTCGGGCTGTTTATAATGATCGCACGGGTGGAGGATGTCACCGCGCGTTCAATATCCTCAAAGCGAGGTGTGAACGTGCCATCCTCCGGCGTGACGATCACAGGTATACCGAGACACATTTTGATCATCTCTGGATATGAAACCCAATAAGGCACAATGACGATCACTTCATCCTGCGGATTCAATATAGAGTAAAAAATATTGAACAGCGATTGCTTCGCGCCATTGGTGATGATCACGTTTTCAGGGGCGACCAGGCGGTTGTAATTCTCTTCAGTGTAACGGATGACCGCTTTTTTCATGGAAGGCAAACCATCAGGCGGTGTATATTTCACTTCTCCGCTGGTCAACTTTGCGCCGGATGCCAATACAGCCGAAATGGGGGTTTTATTTTTTGGCTCGCCGATCCCCAAATTGATCACTGCTTCGCCGCGCTCACGTAAAACTCGCGCTTCTTCATTCAAAGCTAAGGTCGGGGATTCGGCGATGTCGCTTGCGAGTTTGCTTAATTTCATGATTCTCCTTACCGTCACGAGACTCTAAAGGGTTTGAAAATATTTAGGGCTTGATCGTGAACATAAAAAAATCTGGTCAAGCACAAATGCTTAACCAGATTCACTTCCAGACCCGCAGAGAAAGCGGCGCTGACAATCGTATTGTCAGACAAGGCATTCATACCGTCATTATACTATATGGGTTTGAAGCAGATTGCTGAATGGAAGTAATGACTTCATTAGTAATAAATGTAATGAATCTATCCTATTGGCAGGTAACAGTCCCCGCTTCCAGATCATGTGTCTGATTCCACAATTTCTCAAATTCCTGCAAATATAATGCCGCGATCGCGGGGTTATCCAGGATCACAACATTCTCTTCATTCGAATCATCTGCGTTGGATGAATAATTCAATGAACCAGTGACCACGATCCTGTTATCAATGATGATGATCTTATCGTGTAGAAAGCTTGGGTTGCCATCCTGTCGGGCGGGAACTTGCGCGCACCAAAATGTTTTCATTTCAGAGCCTGTGCTGGTACTGCCGAAGGTTTCGTAGATGCCTTTCACGTCCACACCGGCCGCGTAACGATCGATCATTGCCTTTGCCAGCGGATAATCAGTAAAACTAAAGGCGAGAAAACGGATATTAACCTGCGCGTCATTCACCAGCGCGATCAAATTACTGATCGCGTGATCCTCTGCAGAAAACAATATTTGTAGCGGCGTACCTTCCAAAATTGCCCACTGATTGTTCACCGTGGACGGCGCGCGTGGCCCAAATTGTTTGCTCCACAGTTCCTGGAATTCACGTTCATAAATATATGCTATTTCCGATGAGCGGATAACCAGCACATTATTATTTTGTTTAAAGATCCCGCTGGCTGTGATGTTGGTTGACCCCGTCCACACGGTCTGACCATCGAATATCCAAAATTTATTATGCATTAAAGCGGAACGACCCGCATCATCCTGGACCGCTATGCCAGCTGTAGTTAAAAGGGCGAATTGGCCGCGCCCGGGTTTAATGTCGGCTTCCAACCCATTCTTATCATCGGTGACCCATTTCACATCCACACCGCGATTCTTAGCCTCGATCAATGCTTCGGCAACCGGCGTGAGATCGAATTCAAATGACGCGATGTGAATGCTTGTCTGCGCAGAGTTGATGAGCTGAATCAATTTATCTTCTATCGAACCGGCAATTGCATCCGGGTTATTAATGGTCAGTGGTTCAGTGAAATATACATCCCACCAGGTTTCGGTTTTGGGGGCGATCGGCGTGTCTGTGACAATGGTCGGTGCTGGCGTATCTGTGTCGGGAACAATGACCGGCGCAGGCGTATCTGTTTCGGGGACAATGATCGGCGCGGGCGTGTCTGTGACGGGGACAATGATCGGTGCGGGCGTATCAGATGCGTAAAACGGGATCTGCGTAACTGTCGCTGGAATATCCGCCGGAGTACAGGCGCCAATAAAAATAACGAGGGTAATAACTATGAAGATCGATTTGTGATGCATGTTCTACTTTAAAGTATCGAAAATAAAATCACTATTCCAGCGCTGCAAAATCCAGCGGATTACCTAATGGCAAAATAATCATACCATCGACAATGCGTTTGACCAAGCCGCCCAAAACAGTGCCCGTGCCCACTTCAACAAAGGTGTTGATTCCCTGCGCTGCCATATATTTTACAGACTCGGTCCAACGCACACGGGATTGCATTTGCGCAATGATGTCGGCGCGGGCGGATTTTTCATCTGTCAGCGGAGCGGCATTTGCGTTGCCGAGCACAGTCAATTGAGGGGTTGAAAAATTCGTGGATACCACAGCTTCATTCCATTCTCTTTGGATCGAATCCATTAATGGGGAATGTGCGGCAATAGACACAGCCAAAGGCAAGGCACGTTTTGCGCCCGCTGACTTTGCCGCGCTCATTGCCCGCTCCACCGCTGACTTTGCGCCCGAGATGACAACCTGCCCCGGGCAATTATCATTTGCAACCTGTACGATCTCATTGGCGGTGCTCGCTTCGGTACATACTTTATCAAGCGTTGGTAAATCCATGCCGAGTATCGCAGCCATGCCGCCGGAGGCGAGCCCGCCGGCATGCTTCATCAGTTCACCGCGCTTGCGGACGAGACGCAGACCATCGTCAAAAGATAATGCTCCGGAAGCCGCCAGTGCGGATAATTCGCCGAGCGAATGTCCGGCCATTGAAGCAGGTTTCAAGTCAGGATAAATCTGCGAGAAGACACGATAGGCTGCGAGTGAGTGGACAAATAATGCCGGCTGCGTGTTGACGGTGTCGTTCAATTCATCCACTGCGCCATCCATCATCAATCTGGAAAGCGAAAAGCCGAGGATCGAATCTGCTTCATCGAAGGTTTGTTTTGCTATGGGATAGTGCGCGGCGAGCTCGCACCCCATGCCAACAACTTGCGAGCCTTGCCCCGGAAATACGAATGCGGTGGTTTGTAAATTAATTTTCATGGTTTCTCCATATCCCCATTAAACACAAACGGGTCGTGAAAGTCACGACCCGTTGAGTATTACTCGCTGGCTTTCTTTTCTTTTTTGACCTGAATAACTTCACGACCGTTGTAGAAACCGCAGCTTGAGCAAACGGTGTGAGGCAGGCGTTTGGCTCCGCAATTGGAACAGGCAACTGTGTTGACTGGGGTTAATGCGTCGTGGGCGCGCCGACGATCACGTCGACCTTTGGAATGCTTGCGCTTGGGATGTGGGGTCATTTCTTACTTTCTCCTTTTACATACATCAGACGGGCTTGGTGCGCCCGTCTGGTTGGTTTTGAATGAAGCGGGCTGATTATAAGGGGATGAAGCAGTGACGTCAAGCCGGAACTGTTGTAAAATTCATCTTATGGAAATACAGATCGCGGTTGCAAAGATCAACAAATACGCCGTCTCTGAAAGTGGCGATACACTCGAAGTTATCGAGCGCCCCACCGGCGGACTCTCTGTTGTGCTTGCAGACGGGCAGACCAGCGGACGCGGCGCAAAGGCTGTTTCCCAGCTTGTGGTGCGCAAGGTGATCGGGTTGATCGCAGAAGGAGTGCGCGATGGCGCCGCGGCACGCGCCGCATCCGATGCATTATTTGCAGACAAGGCTGGTAAAGTAACCTGCACGCTGAACATCGCCTCCGTGGATCTGCACAGTAAAACCATCGTGTTGACACGCAACAACCCCGTCTCCATGTTCATCTGCCGCGGAGAACAGATCGACTCGCACAGCGAAGACAGCATTTCTCTTGGCACATCACGGAACGTAAGACCGGTCATCACTGAACTGGAAATTGAATCTGATCTGACGATCGTCATCTTCAGCGATGGCATCGTCCATGCGGGCAAACGACGCGGTCAACCCATGAACGCCGGCGAAGCCATCCGCTCGATCATGGAAGACCAGGACCCCACTCCGCAGCAGCTCGCAGACTCACTTCTCGCGCACGCTATCAGCCTGGATGATAATCGCCCGGCAGACGATATCAGTGTGCTTGTGCTAAAGGTTTCCTCACGCACAGGCGACGATGTCAGACGGATGAACGTCAGGCTTCCGATCAATGTCTAAAGCACACAAACATCTCTCCGTCGCACGAAAAAACCGCTGGCAAAATTTGCGCGCATCCCTGCGGGATACCACCATTTTGTTGGGTGAATTTCGCTCGGCATTGTTATGGTTCTCCATCGCGATATTGGGCGGCGGTACGCTTTTTTATTTCCTCTCGAATCTCTTCAATGAACCTGTCGGCAGTCTTGCAGAATCAATTTATATCATCCTCACCATCACGTTTTTACAACCCCCCAACCGCGCTTTTCCTCATAATATCGTCCTGCAATCATTTCACTTTATTATGCCGCTGGTCGGGGTCGTTATGCTCGCGCAGGGATTGGCAGATTTCGGAAGCCTGATCTTCAATCGCCGCTCGCGCAATAAGGAATGGGAAATGGCAGTCGCATCCACATTAAACAAACATGTTATTCTGGTCGGGCTGGGGCATCTCGGCTATCGCGTCGCGCTCAAGCTGCACGAAACGGGCGAACAAATTGCAGCCATCGAATTCAGCGCGAACACAGACACCTTGAGCGCCGTGCGTGAACTCGGCATCCCCGTCATTCACGATGATGCCACCCGCCCCGCCGCGCTTGAATCGGCAAACATCAAGGACGCACGCACTATCATCCTCGCCAGTCAAAATGACGCGATGAATTTACAGATCGCGCTCAAGGCCCGCAGTATGAACCCAGCCATAAAAGTTGTCATACGAATTTTCGATGAAGACTTTGCGCACGCGCTGCAGGAACAATTCGGATTCATCGCATTAAGCGCCACTGAAATGGCTGCGCCTGTTTTTGCCGCCGCGGCCACCGGCACCGATGTGACCAATCCAATTTCAATTGAAGGACAATTGCTCAGCCTTGCGCGCATCACGATCACAGAAGATGCGTCCTTTGTAAACAAAACGATCGGCTATGTGGAGGATCATTATCATGTCAGCATTGTGCTGATCCGTCACGATCAGCGATCTGAAATGCACCCCCCCGATAACCGTTCCATTCAGGCGGGCGATACACTGGCCATGCTCGGCGGCCCCGACGAACTGCATCGCTTATTACATGATAATGAGTGAGCCTGATAAACAATTATTGATCGGCATCGTCGGCGCTTGCGGTTCGGGCAAATCAACACTTGCGGCAAATCTGGAGGAGCATGGTTATCATTGCCGCCAGATCGCACAGGAACATTCTTATGTCAGACACATGTGGCAGGTCATTACCGACCCCGATATCCTTGTCTATTTACAATGTTCATTTGAAAATTCCACTGCACGCCGAAAATTAAGCTGGCTGCGCGCCGACCACGAGGAACAACTCCGCAGGCTTTCGCATGCGTACGAACATGCCCACATTATTATTGATACCAATGTATTAAGCCAGAATGAAGTCCTCGCCCGCGCATTGAGTTTTCTTCGCGAACAGATCAAATAAAATATCTGCGCCATCTGCCGCACAATGCTTTTTATGTGGGGAATTGCCGCCTGAACGGGTATTCCCGTAAACCAATCAACCAGAGTATAATGGCGGTCGCGCCAGTCAAAGACTGGCATTTTTTTGGACGGAGTGATATATGCGAAATCGAAATAGTTGGCTAGTGGTAATTGTTCTATTAATAATCTTTTCCCTTTGGATAGATCTAAGCAAAAATGTTGTTATCTATAACCCGTTCAACAATACGCCGATCGTGGACCGTAGTGTGGATGTGAAATTGGGTCTCGACCTGCGCGGCGGATTGCAAGCCCTGCTCGAAGCAGATGTACCTGCAGATACAACCATCACAGCCGAAGAGCTAAATAACGCCAAAAACATCCTTCAGAATCGCGCGAACGCATTAGGCGTAAGCGAGATCACGATGCAAACCGCGGGAGACCGCCGTATCGTAGCAGAGTTTCCCGGCGTCACAAATCCAGAAGAAGTAGTGGCAACCTTAAAACAGACAGCCCTGCTTGAATTTGTGGATATGGGCACAACCCCAATACCAGCCGGAACCACCATCAAAACGGATTTTGGTGTTACATCTCCAGCTGCCCCCGCAGACCCCGCTGCTACACCCACTGACCCCGCTGCTGCGCCGGTTGAAACCGTCTATCACACCGTGATGACAGGCGCCGGACTGCAAACCGCCAGCGTGACAAGAAGCTCGGCCGGCGCGTATCAGATCGCGTTCGTATTAAAGTCGGACGCCTCTGGAACATTCGCTGAATACACCACCTCGCACACAAAGCAAATTCTAGCCATCGTGCTCGATAAAATTGTTATTTCCACGCCGACCATCGAGAGCCCGATTACAAGCGGTAACGGTGTCATCACCGGAAAATTCACACAGGATGAAGCGCAAACCCTGGCGGTACAACTTCGCTCGGGTGCTTTGCCTATTCCGATCAAGGTCGTGGAAAGCCGTACTGTAGGCGCCACCCTCGGTGAAGAAAGTATTCGCAAGAGCGTGCTGGCTGGCATCATCGGATTAAGCGTTGTGGTCCTTTTCATGGCGTTCAATTATCAGCTTCCCGGCCTTATCGCGGATCTGGCTTTGATCTGCTACGCTTTGTTCAGTTTGATGTTGTTCAAAATGATCCCCGTAACTCTTACCCTGCCGGGCATCGCCGGATTCATCCTAAGCGTTGGAATGGCAGTCGATGCGAACGTGCTGATCTTTGAACGTCTTAAAGAAGAATTACGCGCAGGACGAAACCTTCGTCAGGCCATCGATCTCGCCTGGAGCCGCGCCTGGCCCTCCATTCGCGACTCAAACACATCCACGTTGATCACTTGCGCCATCCTTTTCATCTTTGGGAACACATTCGGCGCCAGCATGGTAAAGGGCTTTTCGGTCACGCTGGCTTTAGGTGTACTTCTCAGCTTGTTTACGGCCATCATCGTCACACGCACATTTTTACATACTGTGCTTGACAGAATCAAACTCACCGACCACCCGCGCTGGTTCGGTCTTTAGGAGCGCGCCATGAATATTGTAAAAAATCGTTACGTTTATTTCCTTATCTCCCTGCTCGTGATCATCCCCGGTATCGTCTTTATGGGATTGAACTGGCAGCAGACAAAGGTCGGTCCATTAAAACTCGGCGTTGACTTCCGCGGCGGTTCCTTGCTTGAAGTGCAATTTGCTGGAACCCGTCCCTCAACGGAAGAAATTGCCAAGATATATTCAGATTTCTCCACCTCCGATCAACCGCTCGCGGATCCAATTGTTCAATCCCTCGGCGCCGACTCGTTCTCCATCCGTTCAAAAACAATGACCGATGAAACGAAAGGTCTGATCATCGCGGAAATGGAAACACGCTTTAAATCCAAGGCGACGGTTCTGAACTTTACCTCGGTCAGCGCCTCGGTCGGGGCGGAAGTAACACGCGCGGCTGGCTTTGCGATTCTTGCGGCCGCAGCGGCCATCCTGGCTTATATCTGGTGGGCATTCCGCAGTGTGGAACATGCCTATCGTTACGGCACTGCCGCCATTATCGCCATGTTGCATGATGTATTGGTCGTCGTCGGTGTGGAGGCCATGCTGGGATACTTCCTCGGCTGGGAGGCAGACGCATTATTCCTGACCGCGCTTCTCACCGTGATCGGTTTCTCGGTGCACGACACCATCGTGGTGTTTGACCGTGTGCGCGAAAATTCGTCAACCCTTCGCCGGGTCGAATACGATAAGATGGTGAACCATTCCATCGTTCAAACATTAGATCGCTCCATCACCACCCAACTTACCGTGATGTTCACCTTGTTTGCGCTGGTCCTGTTCGGCGGCGACAGCATCCGCCACTTCGTGGTCATCCTGTTGATCGGTATTTTCAGCGGTACCTATTCGTCCATCTTCAACGCGGCGCAAATTCTGGTCGTCTGGGAAAACCACGAGTGGACAACCTGGTTCAAACGGAAAGAAACAGTATCCTCAATTAGTTGATATATAAAAGGGACATCAAATTATGATGTCCCTTTTTGATTCTAGATCTTGGAAGCTCTTCCTTATAGAAGACTCCTGTCAACTTTTAAACCCTCTCCAACAGGAAATCACATGAACGAATATTTTTTTATTTTTTTACGCGGCTTTCTAATCGGAATTTCCATCGCCGCACCGGTCGGCCCGATCGGCGTGCTGTGCATACGCCGCACACTGGCTGAAGGAAAGTTGAAAGGATTTTTATCAGGTCTGGGCGCCGCCAGCGCCGACATGCTTTATGGCGCGATCGCGGCGTTTGGGTTGACGGTCGTCACAGATCTGTTGGTTGAAAATAAATTCTGGCTCAGGCTTCTGGGCGGATGTTTCCTTTTATATCTTGGCGTAAAAACATTTCTCGAAAAACCCGCCGTACACGCCGCGCGATCAGATCAAAGCGGATATTTCGGCGCGTACATTTCAACATTTTTTTTAACCATCACGAACCCAATGACCATCTTTTCATTCGCGGCGATCTTCGCCGGAACCATGTTCATTGGGAACACAAGTTCACCCATCGTGTTAGTTGCGGGAGTATTCGCCGGGTCTGCAACCTGGTGGCTGGCTCTCAGCTTCGGGGTCGGCTTAATGCGCGAACGGCTGGGTCAAAACCTAATGCTGTGGATCAATCGCGGTTCCGGTTTGATCATTTTCGCGTTCGGGGTCTTCGCGATCGCTGCCTAGCGGATCTATTTCTCATTCTTATTGATCGCGCGTTCCTTCTTCCGCTCCAGCATGGCGCGGACGCGGGCATGGCGTTCCCGGGTCAACGGATAGAACCAGGCCATCGTGATCGCGCCGAATAGAAGGACCGCGCCCAGGGGACCGATCAAAAAACGAATGGCTTGCAGCGCGGATGCTGATTGCGAAAACTGGGTGGCGCCGGACGGCGGAGATTGATATCCGAACCAACCCAGCGTTTGCAATGCTATAAAGATCGCCAGAGCACCGGTCAGCTTTCGCACAAAATTTTTGACGCCATAATAAACCCCTTCGCGGCGGTGACCCGTGCGCAGTTCATCCCATTCGATCACATCCGGGAATATCGCATCCGGCAGAACATGCGCGGTCGAAACACTGATACCCGCCAGAACGGCCAGCACGAGAATATACGTGATCTGTCCCGGTTGAATGGAATAGATCAGTAATTGCACAACAGCCCAGAACACCATGCCGATGATATAGGCGCGTTGTTTTCCGATTTTGCGAGCCAGCCAGACCCAGAACGGCAGGACGATCACCGAAGTTACCAGCAGACAGGCAAAGACAGCCGATTCAATCGGCAGGCCGAGCGCTCTTTGCAGCAGGTTCCCGTCGGCGATCCAGTAAGCCAGAAAAAACGGCAGGGCCAACGCAACCAGATCGAAGGTGATCCAGTTGAGCATATAGAGCCCGGTCGCAAAACGGAAGGGGATATTTTCCCACGAGGTTTTCAGCGTTTGCAAAAATGGGATCTCTGGCTCAGAGGCATCCGCCGCGTTGCCGCGTTCACGCACCACGGCAAAGATCACAAAGAACGGGATGACCGCCAATCCGCCAAAAAGCGCAGAGACAATGAAATACCCCTGTTGTTGAGTTGCGCCGCCCGCCAGTGCCGCATCCACGATGGCGGGAGCGGCAACTGCCGTAGCCAGCGAAGCCAGTAAGTTGAAGAACATGCGATAACCGCTCAGGCTGGTGCGCTCATCGTAATCGGAGGTCATTTCGGGGGTCAGCGCATAGAATGGAATGGAAACGAGTGTCTGAAGTGTGTCACTCAGCATAAAGGTCAGGCAGACCGTTGCGGCCAGCAGATATTGATTATGAAACGGCGGCGCCCACCAAAGTGCCACAAAACTCAATCCAAATGGAATTGAAAAAAGCAGCAGGAATGGACGACGGCGCCCCCAGCGCGAACGCACCCGGTCACTGATCGTGCCAACGATCGGGTCATTGACCGCGTCCCAGATAATACCGATCAGCGCAGCAAACGAAGCCAGCCGTGGTTCCAGCCCGACTACGTCAGTCAAAAAAATGGCGTAAAAAACCTGGCGAAGGGTTCCAAAACTTGCCAGGCTCCAATCACCCGTGCCGTACGCCAGCTTTGTCCAAAACGAAAGATAACCCTGCTTGGTGGTTGTGGTCATGTGATCTCCTTTGGCGAAATCAACGCAATGCGGGCCTGCGCCTACATTCCAATAAACTTATTTTTTATAACGGGTCATTCCATCCAACAGGTCTAACACCATTTCCTTCAGATCGCCACGGTTTGGAAGAGATCCGATCAGGCCGTACATCGGAGCCATCTTACTCGGCAGGCCGCCGCCTCCCAGCAGGGAGGATGCTTTTTCCATCAACCATGTGACCCAGTCTTCGGGCAAAATTCGCACAAGAAAATTAGCGATCCTGATCAGCCATTCATTGGCTGTCTTCTCAAAGCTTGGCGCGCGAACAGCCTTCGCTGCGGCGGATAGATCGCTCAAGAATTCATCAACCACTTCAACATGACCAAACTGGACGGTCATGTGCAGTGTCGGCGGGAATTGCTGGCGATCAAGATGCCAGTTGAGTTTTGTCAATTCGTCAGCCAGAGCATATACATCCAACCCATCCGAGCCGATCGCAAACACGCTCATCTCGGGATCACTGACAACTTTTATTCCGGGCGTGGCATTCACGCCATCTCGCAAACGCTGTGTGGCTTTCATTACCAGGTCGGTCAATTCAAGATAGCCGCTTTCGCCGAGATAATTTAACACAGCCCAGGCCGCCGCGATCGGTGCGCCGGGACGTGTGCCGCCCATTGATGGCGATGGATAAATTCCGCCGGGCCAGTTGATCGAGACGAACATTTGATGGCGACGCAGCTCGGCGGTCTTGTATAAAATAACGGATGCGCCCTTGGCGGCATACGCGTACTTGTGCAGGTCGGCTGAAATTGAAGTGACACCCGCTACTGAAAGATCGAAGTCCGGCACACGGTAGCCGAGCTTGCGCACGAAGGGCAGCATAAATCCGCCGACGCAGGCATCTGTATGGAAGAGGAAGCCATGTTCGAGTGCGATCGCCGCCATCTCGCGGATCGGATCGATCACTCCATGTGGATATGCCGGGGCAGAGCCCACCATCAGGATGGTATTGGCTGTGACAGCTTTACGGGCCGATCCGACGTCGGCGCGCTGGTCAGCCCTCAGCGCGGTGCGGACGGGTTTTACATCAAAGTATTGCGCGGCTTTTTCAAAGGCCGGGTGCGCGCTAAGCGGCAGGATCATTTCCGGTTGTTTGATCTCAGGCCGATTTTTACGCGCCCAATCACGGGCGGTCTTGACCGTCATCAACAAGGATTCTGTTCCCCCGGATGTGACCGTGCCTGCGGTCTGGTCGTCTCCGCCCAAAAGTGAAGCCGCCATCGAAACGATCTCTGTTTCAAATTTTCGCAATGACGGAAAGGCGGTCGGGTTCAAACCGTTCTCGGAGAAAAATAAAAGCGACGCTTCCTTCAGCAGGTCATCCACCTCTTTATCGGCATGATAGACCAGGCTGAAAGCGCGTCCCTTTTGCCATTGCACATCTCCATCGCGCGCGGTGCGCATGGCGGCAAGGACTTCATCTTTAGATTTTCCAGTGGGGGGAAATGGGAGTGTCATGCGAAACAGTTTAACATGATTCGTTCAAAATTATAAAACGTGAATGGCTTGTTATGTAGATGGGTGTGCGTTCTTTTTTTTGAAATCCCTAACTCGGACAAGCCGAAAAAGATTTACCGCAGAGTCGCAGAGAGCGCAGAGTTTAAGAGGTTTTCTCCGCGAACTCAG